>CAJLAN010000052.1 GCA_905204635.1 uncultured Collinsella sp.
CGACCATCACGTCGGCCGCGGGTTCGGTTTCCGGCTTCTCGGAGCCCTCCGTATCGACCTCTGCGAGAACATCGTCCTCGCGCTCCTCATCGATCAAAAGCGCTTCGCGCGTTTGCGCGGCGGCGCTCCGAATGTGTCCCAGCTGGCTCAGATCGATATCGATCTTTATGGGCTGGTGTGCGGCATCCCACGAAAGCCATGCCACGATCTCGTCATCGATGATCTTGGCCAGATATTTGGGGACCTTCTCCTCCTTCAGGGGATGGGTGGGGTCTAGGGCCAGGCGCAGGCGTTGGTCGCAGGCGCGCATCATCTCACCGAGCTTGCTACTTTTTTGTCTGCTGCCATGGATGCGCATGCATTCCCAAAAGCCATTTTGGCAGCGGTAGATGTGAATGGGGTCCAGATGATATTCGCAGTCCTCGTGGCGCTCGGGCGCAAAGAACACGGCCGAGGCAAACATGGTGTAGGGCATGGCCGTCTCCTCCCCAAACAAGCTCGCTACGATGCCGGTCTTTCGGTGCGTGTCATAGTAGCGCGCCATACGGACATACACGGCGCATGCCACGTGGCGCAGGTCGCGATGGTGGCAGCGATCGAGTCTTGAGTTATTGAGGTTATACGTGGAGAGGGCGTTGATAGCGGCCATGAGTCGCTCCTCGCCCGCCTCGTCGGGCGGAAGGGGGAGTGTGGGCTCGGAGGTCTTGCGACGCGCAGGCGCCAGGTCTGACGAGGCTGGCACGAACGCAAGGTCTCGCGCTGCGCGCCGCAGCTCGATAAGGGCGTTATCGAACATGACGGTTTTAGAGTCGCGAAGCAGCTTGGGGTCGAGCCCATGGAATACGGCGTAATCCTGCAACCACACGCGTGCAAACCGATCGATGCCGGGCTCGAAGGCGCGATAGGCATCCCAAAAGGCCTTGATTTTATTAAAACCATCGAGTGGGTCATCTACGCCAATGCCGCAGATCAGCTCATAGAGATATAGGAATGCAAAGGACGTAGACGTTTCCTCGACGGTTCCGCGGCGCACTTGGGCGCGCCAAGTAAAATAGCCGCGTAGTTGCCGATCGCTCATGGCGTTGTAGGTGGGAAAGTACGACTTGAATGTGCCGTTGTAGGGGCAGTCGTCCTCAAAGTCGGCCATCAGCAGGCCTTGGCGGTAGAAAAGCTCGGCTTCCGAAAGCCAACGTCCCGCGCCGCCCCTTGGGGCATCCTGCCAGCGCGATATCTCGCGCATCTTGCGGTACTGGTCGGGAAGGAAATTCTGCATCTGACGACCGGTTTTGAGAATCGGCTCGTCAGCATAGACTTCGTTTGAGAAGCGGGCGGACTGATGGGTCCGGGCCTCGGCCATAATGCGCTCGATGAGCATCTTGACGTCCTGGTCGGCCACCGCCCTCTCCTCTCCCTATATGGTGTCGGTGACCTCATATCATAACACAGCATCAAACAGGTGTTCGAGATACCGCTATGTAGATAGATTTAGAACAAGAGGGCGTAGATGACCGCCACGACGACGGAGGGGAGCATATTGGCCGTGCGGAAGGTCTGAGGTCGAATAAGGTTAACGCCAACACAGAAGATGAGCATGGAGCCCACAAGCGAAAGGCTGTCGAGGGCTGCGGTGGTCATGATGGGGGAGAGTGTGCCGGCAAAAAGCGTGATCGTGCCCTGGAATACGGCAACGGGCAGGGCCGAGAAGATGCAGCCGCGGCCAAGCGAGGCCGTCATGGTGCAGACGATGATGCAGTCCAGCGCGCCCTTCAGGGCAAGCGTGGACCAGTCGCCGAGCAGACCGTCCTGAATCGATCCTACGATGGCCATGGCGCCGATACACACGGTGAGCGATGTCGAGACAAAGGCATTGGTGAACTCGTTGTCGCCTTCGCTGCCGGTTTTGCGCTTGAGCCATTCGCCGAGGTTCTCGATGGCGGCCTCCAGGTTGATGGCCTCGCCGATGAGCGAACCGAGGGCAAATGAGACGATAAGCATGGTGGTGCCGGTGGTCGCCAACGCCTCTCCATCGATAATGAGCATCTTTTGCATGGTGCCGCCCAGGCCGATAAACAGAACGCATAACCCCGACGCCTTCATGAGCGTGTCTTGGATGCGGGGCGTAATGAAGCGCCCACCCATGAGGCCCAGCAGACCGCCCGCGATCAAAAGCGCGACGTTGATGATCGTTCCTAAACCCGGCATGAACCCTCCTGTAATTGATGCCAACGCGGCAATCGTAGCAGAACGGGGAGGGGAGCGCTCAGTATCCGAGCCAAGCGGCGGTTAGCGGTCTAGGATAGGACGGGGCTAAAGTCGAAGCGCAGCGTCATGAGGTGCTGCGGGGATTCGATGGCTGCGGCAATGATGTCGGCATCTCGTGCACGATCGAACCCTTCAAGTTCCATTTGATAGGGGAAGTCTTCTTGGATACCGATGCGACGAGGAACCAAAAGCTTGGTTCCGTCGAATTCTTCGGTTCGCGTTCCGTCTGCTGCAACGGAATAAAGGTGCAACTTGGCGGTCGTTGTGGCATCAAGTGCCGAGATAGCTTGGATGTCGTTCGATGCGCTCCTTGCTCCCACTGCTGTAAGTGCCGTAGGCGCGACGACTTCACCCGAAGGCAAAAAGACGAGCTCGACGGTATTGGGGAATGCGATGAGGATATTTTTGCGGCGGGGCGCATTGGCAGCGACTGGCTCAATGCTTGCGGCATCGACGGTTTCCGTGTGGTCGAGCGCGACCATCATGCAACAGTTGCCTTCGTCGACATCTGGGGGAGCGGCAAATTCCAGGCCGTCTTTCGGTTGGGGATTGCCTGGTTCGGTGGCGGTGCCGCCTGGCTTCTCGAGAGGGGCCGCAGCGTTGCCTTCTGATGATGCATCGTCTGCATCGTCAACATGCACCGGTGCGTCTGCGATCTCGTCTTTGGGGGATTTGTCATTATCGCTCGATATAGGAGCAGCAATCCCGACGGACCCCACTCCGTGCCATGTCATTTGGAGCAGCGCCGGATCGGCGAGAATGCGCCGCACGCCCGGCTCCTGGGTATCGATATTGATGGGGGCGGGTTCTGATCCGCGCGTGAGGTTAAGCGAGCCCTTCTGTCTGGTGCTTTGAGCTTCTTGGTCGTCCGCGTCGCCAGCGTAGAACAGCAAAGGCGCATCTCCCGTTGCGATGGCTTCGGTGTTCGCCTTGGTCAGTCGCAGCGATGCCGTAAAGGAGATGATGGGCTGCGCGCCATCGACATTCAAGGGAACGCAGCCCAGGCATACACCCCCTCCTTCTTCATAGGCCGCGCTGTCGAAGACGACCTTCGCCCCGTTTGCCGAGTCATCGACCGAGTCAATATCGATGCGCAGCTCTAGGTCGCATGGGTCGCCATCGGCGTCGACTGCAGCCGATTTCCATGTGCAGATGGCATAACCTGTCTGGGGGCCGTTCTCCTTGTCCGGTCGCTTGATATCCACGACTATCGAGCCGACCGTATTGCGGCGAAGGCATCCCGAGGTTCGGATCGTGGCGTGCGCGAGCGAAAAACGTTGGCAGGCGACGATACCCGACGAATTCGCCACGGGGTTCAGAGCTTGCGGTAAGGAGTTTGCCGTGGCGGGCGTCGCCCAAGCGGCGAGAGGCGTACCGCTTACCAGTGCGCTGCAGAGCGCGGCGACGGGCAAAAGGTTTTTGGGTGCCATGGTTCTCCTATCTATTTCGCGTACTCCGGTTATGCTTGGCTATTGGTTGCGTTTGATGTGCAGGCCAAGGCACGTCAGTCCTGCTCCCACCGTGGCGGCGCCTGTCGCAATGAGTTGCCGGGTGTCGCTCGTCTGAGCGAGCGGCTCGTGACGGCCGCCGCGATTAAGGCCCGAAAGGTCGACGGTCACTTCTGTGGCCGCCTGCGCTTGCTCTTGTTGAGCAAAGGCCATGGCAGGCGCGGACGCCAAGATGCCGACGATGGCGGCCAGTGCGATCGCCTTAGGACGTGGCGTGCGCACCGGGCTCGACCGTCCAGGTGATGCTTGCCACTTGATCTCCCGTACCGCCGGCGTGGTAGATGTCACGCGTGACGCGGGCGACGTGGCCGCTCACATTGAGCTTGATTTTGTCCGTTCCGTCGGCAATGCCCTTGTACTTCATGTCGAAGCTTACGTCTTTGGAAAGATCGAGGCCCGTAGTCTGAGTCGCCGAGCTGGCGTCCTTTTCTGCCTTATCGGGGCCAACCTTAAAATCGATGGAGTTCTGGGCCGAGCCCGTCTTTGCGTCTGCAACGATTGTCCAGTCGTTCTTGGCCGTGACCTTCATGTTAGTGACGTGGATACCATATGCCGAGAGGTTGTCGATGGTAATCGTCTTGTCGGAGGGTCCTACAAGCGTTCCGTCGGCTTGGGCGGCAAAGGGGATGACCGTTGGCGCCTTAAACGAAACATTGCTAATGTCGGCCTTCACCGTCACATCGGTGGTTCCAACGCGCACCTCTGCGATGGCCGCCGTTGGCGCGGCGCCCATCGCAAGTGCGAGCGTAAGCCCTGCGCCCACGGCGAGTGCCCTGGCTCCGCTCAGGTTCATGGGTGTGTTCATAATCGATCCTTTCTGCTCGTCACGGACTGTTTCCGTGATGGTTGGACGAATGGGGACAGGGTACTGCCCCTGCGAGCGCGTCGGCCACTAGCCTTCTGCCTGGGCCACCCGCACTTTGACGCGCGTCGGATTGCCGTGGGTGTCGTAGGTCTTGGCATCGAGTGCCTGAATCTCGATATATGCCTCGCCTTCTTGGATATCGCCGGCGGGGCAGGTCTCAACCGTCTTGCCGGCTTCGACCACACCGGACTCATAGATGGTCTCGTCGTTTTGAATCACGCGGAAGCGCTGGGGAAACTTGTTGTCTTGGACGTTTTGCACGTTGACGCGCAACTTGCCGCCTTCCTGCAGCTGTGCGACCGGCGCGACCGAGATCGTCATCATGTTGTCGCGGACGATGGCGTCGAGCTCATCCTGGATTTCTTGGCGCGATTTACCCTCTGCCGTCGTGACTGAGGCGCCTGCTTCGGGCACGGGCTGCGACTGCCAGGCGTATAGCCCTACGGCGATGAGGGCGCAGACGATAGCCAGGCAGACAACGACGAGCTTCTTGCGACGCCCCAGTCCTGCAAGGCGGGGCGGCTTCTTTGCACTCATGCGGCGTCCTTGGTGGTGTAGACGCGTGCGAACGTGGACGGGTCCGCTCCAAAGAGCATGTGAAGCATCAGGCGGCGCGAGTAGATGAGCTCGTCGAAGTCGTGAGGGAGCTCGATGTTGTGGATACGCGCGATGTGGTGGGCGAGCGCCGAGAACGACTCGGGGTCGCAGATAACATCGGTGGTGACGTGGTAGACCGCCGTATCGGGGAACGCCTCTTCGTCGAAAGGCAGGAGATAGGGATCGTCGTCGACCTCGATGGCGACGCCGTACTGGGGCCAGTAATATGCCATGGGAACCTCCCTGCTTCTGGGGCCAAAACTTCCATTGGTTTTGGCTGTCGATGCCGACCGTATCAGTCACTACTTGACCAATTTCTGACCAAATGCTTGACGGATTGACATCTCTGCAGGTAAAAGATGGCAAAAATAACTTCAACTTTTTTCGAGCGACAATTGCGTGGTCGCTGGCGGTAAAGCGACATGTGTCAAAAGCATCGTCTGCCGAGGAAACCTTGCCGCTCGCCGAATTGCACGAACGTAAAAATCGCCAATTATGGAGACGGTCTCGAACACGTCGACGAAACGATGCGGTAACATCTCCCTGCAAATACTGTAGTTAGCTAAAGGGGGAGTTCGCGTGTCGGCAACTATCAAACCCTTCACCGACGAGTTCGAAGAGTATGGCCGCGATGAGTCTCGCACATCGGGCGAGGCCTCGAGCATCTCGTTTCCGACAACGGAAGACGAGGTCCGCGCCATTTTGGGAAAGCTCCATGCCGAGTGCGTCCCAGTAACGGTTCAGGGCGCCCGAACCGGCCTTGCCGCCGGCGCCGTGCCCCACGGCGGGCATATCCTCAATACTTCCCGTATGAATCGCTACTTGGGCCTTCGCCGCGATGAACAAGGCCAATTTCTGCTGCGCGTGGAGCCGGGCATTGTGCTCTCGGAGCTGCGCAAGCAGCTGAGCAAGAAGGTGCTGCCGACCGCTGGTTGGGACCAGGCATCGCTTGAGGCCTACGAGGAGTTCCAAGAGGCCCCCGAGCAGTTTTTTCCCACCGATCCCACCGAGGCATCTGCCTGTCTGGGCGGCATGGCGGCATGTAACGCCTCCGGTGCCCGCAGCTACGCCTACGGCCCCATGCGCCCACATATCACGGGACTCCACGTCGCGCTGGCTGATGGCGATTTGCTTGAGCTTCAGCGCGGCGAGGCTTTTGCACAGGGTCGTCGCCTTTCGCTCGTCACGGTGCAGGGCCGCACGCCCGAGCTCGACCTTCCCGACTACACCATGCCCAAGACCAAAAATGCTTCGGGCTATTTCGTCGCTGACGATATGGATGCCATCGATCTGTTTATCGGTGCGTGTGGCACACTCGGCGCCATCACCGAGCTCGAAATTGCCCTGCAGGCGGCGCCTGCGGTCGTTTGGGGCGTGAGCTGCTTCTTTGACAGCGAAGACAAGGCCGTGTCCTTCACCGATTCCGTGCGTCCCGTCCTGTCCCACGCGGCTGCCATCGAATATTTCGATGCGGGCGCCCTGGATATCCTGCGTCGTCAGCGTGAGCAGTCGACCGCGTTCGCTTCGCTGCCGGCGCTCGACAAAGACGCCAAGGTCTGTGTCTACGTGGAGCTCGACTGCGACGACGAAGCCCAGGCGACTGAGGAGCTGTATCACTTGGGGTGGGTACTGGAGCTTGCGGGCGGCAGCGACGATGCGACATGGGTCGCGCGCACCGAGGTCGATCGCGAGTGTCAGCGATTCTTCCGCCATGCGGTGCCCGAGAGCGTCAACATGCTCATCGACGAGCGTCGCCGCACGGATCCCACCATCACCAAACTGGGCTCGGACATGTCGGTGCCCAACGCACACTTGGCCGATGTCATCGCCCTTTATCGCCGCACGTTGGCCGAAAGTGGGCTTGAATCTGCCGCCTGGGGGCACATCGGTAACAACCATCTGCATGTGAACATTCTGCCGCGCGATGCACAGGATTACCGCCGCGGCGGAGAGCTCTTTGCCCAGTGGGCTTCCGAGGTCACGGCCATGGGAGGCGCCGTCTCCGCCGAACACGGCGTCGGCAAGATCAAAGCGGGATTCTTAGAGACGATGTACGGTCACGAGGCCATGGTCGAGTCGGCGCGGCTCAAGCTCCAGCTCGATCCCGACGGGCAGCTGGGTCGCGGTAACCTGTTTTCGGAGAAGCTCTTGGATGGGCTCGTCCAGAAAGGGGGCGCGTGAAGATGAGCGATTTCCATATGGTGGTGTGCGTCAAGGCGGTGCCGGGCAGCACCGAGGTCAAGATGGACCCCAAGACCAATACCATCGTGCGCGATGGCAAACAGGCGGTCATTAATCCCTTTGACGCGAGCGCTTTGGAATGCGCGCTGGCGCTGAAGGACGACTTTATCGGCTTTGGCATGGACGTGCGCGTAACGGTGGTGTCGATGGGCATCCCCGCGACTGAATCGCTATTGCGCGACTGCATCGCCCGAGGCGCCGATGACGCACTGCTGCTAACCGATCCCGCCTTTGCGGGTGCCGATACCCTGGCAACCACCTATGCCCTCAAGTGCGGCATCGAGGCGCGCGACGAGGACTTCGACCTGCTCATCTGCGGCAAGATGGCGGTGGATGGCGATACGGCCCAGATTGGTCCCGAGCTTGCCGGTGCCTTTGAGATTCCCTGTGTGACCGACGTGAGCTGCGTGCAGAGCGCGGGCTTTACGACCTGTGGTTCACTGGCGCTTGTTCACGGCTGCGATGCCGGCGAGGAGACGGTCTATCTTGAGATGCCGTGTGCGATGACGACCGCCAAGGAGATTGGCCAGCTGCGCATGCCGAGCATTGCCGGTATTCGCGCGGCGGAGGAGGCGGACGTGCGCGTGGTCAGTGCCGCCGACGTGAACGCCGATCCCTCGCGTTGCGGCCTTGCCGGATCACCGACACAGGTCGTGCGATCGTTTGTGCCCGACCGCGACCAAACGTGCGAGGACGTTGACGGAACGGCGTCCGAGCAGGCGGCAAAACTTGCCAAGATTATCGAGGGGATGGCATAGATGAGCGGACTGATTATCGATAGCGAAGCCTGTATCGGCTGCGGTCGCTGCGTTCGCGCCTGTGCCTCGGGCGGCATCGTAGTGGAAGGCGAGCGGCCCAACCGTTGCGCCCGCGTAACCGACGGCTGCATCCTATGCGGTGGATGTGTCGACGCCTGCCCCGTCAACGCTATCTCGATCGAGCGTGACGAGGCCGCTGGTGCGGTGGACCTTGATGCATATCGAGACATTTGGGTATTCGCGCAGACCGACGAGCGCGATACGGTGACTCCCGTTGCCTATGAGCTTATGGGCAAGGGCCGCGAGCTTGCCGATGCTCGCGGCTGCCGTTTGGTGGCACTGGTCGGTATGGGCCCCGAGGGTTCTCTCGGTGACCTGGAGCATCTGGTTTGCGCGGGCGCCGACGAAGTCCTGGCCTGTCGCGACGAGCGCCTGCGCCAAAACGATGCGGAGGTCTACGCCCGCTTGATCTGCGATTTGGTAGCCGAACGCAAACCCGAGGCCATCCTATACGGCGCGACCGCTTTTGGCCGCGAACTGGCACCCGGCGTTGCCGTGCGTTTGCAGACGGGCCTTACGGCTGACTGCACCGTACTTTCGATGGATACGGAGACGGGCTTGCTGCAGCAGACGCGTCCGGCGTTTGGCGGTAATCTGATGGCCACCATCGTCTGCCCCAATCATCGTCCCCAGATGGCAACGGTTCGTCCCGGCATCTTTAAGGCGCCCGACTTTGACTACAGCCGCTCCGGCACGATCACCCAGATATCACTTGCGGATGATGCTAAGGCTCGTGTCGAGATCTCGATTCCCGCCGAGGAGTGGGGACAGCAGGCTTCGATCGCCGATGCCGAGCGCCTGCGCGACGGCGCAGCCCTCTTTCCACACATGCATGACGATGTCGTGGCCGTAGGGGTCGGCGAAGGTCTCCTTCACCTTCAGGCGCATGACGGCGCTCACGCCGTTATAGCCGCTGTTGGCGATGACTTTCTTCCAGATGTACGGACGCACGTCCTCGTCTTGGCTCGGATTTACTCTGCCCG
>CAJLAN010000053.1 GCA_905204635.1 uncultured Collinsella sp.
GCCACATTACCGGGGATGCTCTGGCTATTGCCCTGAAACACGACATCCGCCTGGAGCACATTGATTATGTGCAGATCCACCCTACTACTTTATATTCAAAAGAACCGGGCAGACGTTTCCTTATTTCCGAATCCGTCAGAGGAGAAGGTGCTGTGCTTCTGAACAAGAACAAAGAGCGCTTTGTGAATGAACTTTTGCCAAGAGATCTTCTTACCAAAGAAGTAAGGGCCCAGATGGAAAAGGATCAGATGCCTTTTGTATGGCTGTCCATGGCTCCTATTCCGAAAGAAGATATTATTTCTCATTTTCCAAACATCTATAAACGGTGTCTGGAAGAAGGATACGACTGTACCAGAGAATGTATTCCCGTTGTACCGGCCCAGCACTACTTTATGGGCGGCGTGTGGGTCGACAAGGACGGTCGCACCTCGATGCCCGAGCTCTACGCCGCGGGCGAGACGGCCTGCAACGGCGTTCACGGCAAGAACCGCCTAGCTTCTAACAGCCTGCTCGAGGCGCTGGTCTGGGGTCGTCGCGCCGCGTGGTATATGCGTACCGGCGAGTCGCTGGCCATGGGTACGCAGCTGGCCGTGGAGCAGGCCGGTGAGCCCGCGCTTGACGGACGTCACCGCGCCCTGAGCGCCGACCCCCTTGCAATCGATGATTTGGCCCGTGCCGCCGGCACGCAGGCCGTGGAGGAGTAGACCATGAATCCCATTACCATGAAGCTCGTCGTCGATGATCTGATTCTGCAGGCTCTGCGCGAGGACATTACGTTTGAGGACGTGAGCACGGCGAGCGTGTGCCCCACGGCGCGTCCCGCCACGGTGGAGCTTATCGCCAAGGCCGACGGCATCATCGCCGGCTTGGATGTGTTTGCCCGTACCTTTGAGCTGCTGGATTCGCAGAGCTCGGTGCTGCTCGACGTTGCCGATGGCGACGAGGTGCACGCCGGCGACCATGTGGGTCAGGTGCGCGGCGACGCGCGCGTGCTGCTTTCGGGCGAGCGTGTGGCGCTCAACTACCTGCAGCGCATGAGCGGCATCGCTACCTATACGCACCAGATGGCTGCAGCGCTCGAGGGCACCAAGACCGTGCTCGTCGACACGCGCAAGACCACACCGGGCATGCGTGTGTTTGAAAAGGCGGCAGTCGAGATCGGCGGTGGCAGCAACCACCGCTACAACCTGTCGACGGCCGTCATGCTCAAGGACAACCACATCGACGCCGCCGGTGGCGTGGCACGCGCGATCGAGATGGCGCGCGCTCATGCGTCGTTTACCACGACGGTCGAGATCGAGTGCGAGAACCTGGACATGGTGCGCGAGGCCGTGGAGGCCGGCGCCGATATCATCATGTTCGACAACATGACCCACGACGATATGGCTGCCGCGATTGAGCTTATCGCCGGCCGTGCCAAGACCGAGTGTTCGGGCAACGTGGACGCCGACAATATTCGCGCCCTGGCTGATCTGGGCGTCGACTACATTAGCTCGGGCGCCCTGACGCACTCCGCGCCGATCCTCGACCTCTCGCTTAAGCACCTGCGTCTGCTGGACGGTAAATAATGGACGCCCGCGAGCGTCGCCGTGCCATCATGGGCGTGCTCGAGCGAGCCAAAGACCCCGTCTCCGGTAGTGCACTTGCTCGCGAGGTGGGTGTGAGCCGCCAGATTGTCGTGCAAGACATCGCTCTGCTGCGCGCCGACGGGCACGATATCGTGGCGACCAACCGTGGTTATGTGCTGCAGGAGGCCCCCAGCAGCCCCGCCGTGCCCACGCGCTTGGTCAAGGTTCGCCACAGCGTGGAGCAGGCGGGCGATGAGCTCACGAGTATCGTCGACGCCGGCGGCTCCGTGCTCAATGTGATCGTCAATCACCGCGTATACGGTAAGATCACGGCTGACCTGGACATTCGCAATCGCCGCGATGTCGAGCGCTATCTGCGCGATATCGAGAGCGGCAAGAGCTTTCCGCTGCTAACGGTGACGAGCGGCTATCACTTCCATCGCATTGTGGCGGAGGACGAACAGACCCTCGACGAAATTGAGGCGATGCTCAAGGAGAAAGGCTACCTAGCAGACCTGATGCCCTACGAAGACGATTTGTCCTAGTCGACGCCGCATCTATAAGTTGCGGTGAAATAGTTCCTAAAAGGGGGTGCGGACAGAAAGTTGGACCGCGGGGCGGTCCGGACTGGAGGTTCGCATGTACAGCAGGGAGAAGGTCGAGCTCTTCCTCCTGGCGACGGAGGACGGCATGGGGCCGACCGCCGCCGCGAAGTTCGCGGGGGTCTCGGTGGGCGCGGCCAAGAAGTGGGCGACGGGGCACCTCCCGCACAGCTACACCGGGGCGCGCTGTAGAATCGGGGCGAGGAAACCGCCACGGAAGGAGGCCAGCTTGGGCCCCGACAAGTCGATCTACGCCCCGCCGGCGACCGGCCCGCTCGCCGGGCTCAACGAGGACCAGATAGAGAACCTGCTGCTCAGGGCGGTGTTGGCCGACCTAAAAGCGGAAGGGTGGGACCCGGCTTCGATCTCGAACAGGAGCAAGTGCGAGCTCGGCGAGAGATTGAGGCGGGCGACCGCCCTGCCCCTCCGCTCGATCACAGGTTTCTTGAGGATATCGAAGAGCTCCTATGAGTACTGGAGGCCCCGCGTCGCCGCGCCGCGCGACCGCGACGCCGACATACGCGACCGCGTGGTGCGCATCTTCCGCGAGGGCTCGGGGTGCTGGGGGTACCGCACCGTCTGGGCGCGCCTGCGCCGCGAGGGCGTCCGGGCCAGCGAGAAGCGCGTGGCCCGCGTGATGCGCGAGGAGGGCCTCGAGGTCGTCTACAACAAGAGGCGCGCCCGGGGCTACAGCTCCTACGCCGGCGAGGTCTCCAAGGCGCCGGAGAACCTCGTGAACAGGAGGTTCCGCGCCGACGAGCCCAACCGGCTGTGGCTCACCGACATCACCGAGTTCAGGCTCCCGGGCGGCGAGAAGGTCTACCTGAGCCCGATCGTCGACTGCTTCGACGGGATGCCCGTCGCCTGGTCGATCGGGCTGCACCCCGACAAGCGCCTCGCGAACTCGAGCCTGCTCAAGGCCTGCGCGGCGAGGCCGGCGGGGGGGCGCACGACGATCCACTCGGACCGGGGCGGCCACTACCGCTGGCCGGAGTGGATCGGGATCTGCGAGGAGAACGGCCTGGTCAGGAGCATGTCCGCGAAGGGCTGCAGCCCGGACAACTCGGCCTGCGAGGGCTTCTTCGGGCGCCTCAAGAACGAGTTCTTCCACTACAGGGACTGGGAGGGCGTGACGGCCGAGGAGTTCATGGGAAGGCTCGAGGCCTACCTCGTGTACTATCGTGAGGAGCGGATCAAGAAGTCCCTCGGGTGGCTGAGCCCGATGGAGTACCGCAGGAAGCTTGGATACGCCTAGGCGCGGTCCAAGAAATCGTCCGCACCCCCAAAGGCCTAATTAATCCCTATTTCACCGCAAGTTTTGATCAGTTGTTGGGATTACTTCACCTCGACAGGCTTGGCGCTGGGATAGCGCTCCTCAAAATCTAGGCGGTACTTATTGTCATTGGTGCCCGCCACGTTGTCGCGCGACAGCGGCGCCACGATCTCATTCTTGTGATCCGCAGGCTTGGTGTATTTCAGGCTGATCTCCCAGGCATCACAGATTGCGTCAATGCGGTGATCCAGGTCGTCATACAGGGCAACGATGTCTTTCCAGGAACTGTAGTTCTTAGAGCTCGTCGGGACGTCCAGGTCCTCGACGATGTCGTAATACTGCTCGATGGTGTCCTCTGTGCGCTCGGCGACGTCGGCGAGATTTTGACGGGTGGTGCGATCTTCTTCCAGATAGCTGCCGTTGAAGTTCTGCGCGCAGCCACGGACGTAGTTGTCGAGGTCTTCGAGCAAGTCGTAGTATTCGCTCAGTCGGCGGTAGAGATTCTGCTCGGAGAGCGTTGCTTCGCCGCCATCCTCGTCGTCATCGTCATCGTCATCGTCATCATCGTCGTACAGGCTGTTGGGATCGCCGAGAGGCTTTAGGTCATCGTCGTCGACGTCATGGTGCAGCTTAGCTACCTCGGCAGTCGTCTGCGTGGCGGCGCTGTCGAAAGGCTTGATCACAAAGAAAACGACCAGGGCGATGATGATCGCCACCAGCACAACGATAACGGCGATAAGCGGCCCGGCGCCGCTCTTTTTGGGAGCGGGGGTCTGTGGCGAAGCGGGCGCGTATGCGGGAGCCGGCTCCTGTTGGGACGAGCCGCTCGCGACGGGTATGCGCTGCGTGGTCTCGACGGCCGCGGGGCCTGCGGCGGGGTCGGGGCGATAGGCGAGGGGGTCGTCCGCCTTGGCTTGCGGCGTATCGAGGGAACCGGTCTGCTCGAAAGCGGGCTGGCTATCGCTCGCGGTTGTTTGCTCAACGGGTGCACCGCACGAGGTGCAGAACTTGGCATTATCTGCAAGAAGCTTGCCGCACGAGGCGCAATACCGAGACATTGCCACTCCTTTCGCCACATTTCAATGCAATACGACGATTATACCCAGCGCCCAAAAATCCCCATCATAAGTTGCGGTGAAATAGGGACTGTTTGGCGGTCTCAGAGCTTCAATCAGTCCCTATTTCACCGCAACTTCGGGGATGCCTCGATGGCTAGGTTGTGGGGGTCATTGGGGACGTTCTTAAACGACTAGTCATTCAAGAACGTCCCCAATGACTAGGTGGGGTTTGGGACGCGCCTGCCCCTGGGGTATCATGGCTTGGTTGCTATAACTCGCATTTACGCGCCTTGTAGGAAGGGGCTGCGCCCATGGCTTTTGAGCCCGCTCAACATAGCTTCATTACGCTCGAGGGTGTCGATGGCGCCGGTAAATCTACGCAGGCGCGCCTGCTTGCCCGTGCGCTCGACCTTGCCGGCTACCAGGTTGTGACCCTGCGCGAGCCGGGCGGTACCGCCATCAGCGAAAAGATCCGTGCTCTGCTGCTCGACCCCGCCAATACGGCGATGGGCGACACCTGCGAGTTGTTGCTCTACGAGGCCGCGCGCGCCCAGTTGGTGCACGAGGTCATCGCCCCCGCGCTCGCAGCCGGCAAGGTGGTCCTGTGCGATCGCTTCTACGATTCCACGACCTGCTACCAGGCGTTTGCCGACGGCCTCGATCGCCAGATGGTGCGCGATGCCAACAACCTGGCCGTCGCGGGAACGCACCCGGCGCTCACGCTCGTCTATCACATCACGCCCGAGCAGGCGGCGCTGCGCATGGCCGCCCGTGGTGCGGCAGACCGCATGGAGGCCAAGGGTATGGCCTTCCAAGAGCGTGTTTACCAGGGATTTTGCGCCATTGCCGCTGAGGAACCAAACCGCGTAAAGCTCATCGACGCGACCGCGTCCATCGAGGACGTCTTCGCGCAGACGGTTGAGCAGGTTTGCGCCTACGGCCTCCACATTTCCCAGGATGCCGTCGCTGCCGCGCTAGCCCAGGAGGCCGAGTAATATGGCCCCCGCTCAGGCAAGCCTGCTGGCCAAGCTCGACACCCAACAGCGCGTGCGCGACTTTTTGACCAACGCCATCGCAAGCGGCCGCGCATCGCACGCCTACCTGTTCTTGGGCGCGCTCGGCGCGGGCAAGCTCGACGCCGCGTGGGCGCTCGCCCAAGCCTTCCTGTGCGAGCAGGACGGCTGCGGCTCATGCGATGGCTGCGTGCGCGTCGCCCGCCATACGCACCCCGATGTGCACTATTACACGCCCGAGAGCGCCACGGGCTACCTCATCGCCCAGACCCGCGAGCTGCTCGACGACGTGCCGCTGGCGCCCATCCGTGCCAAGGCCAAGGTCTACATCATCGACCGTGCCGAGCAGCTGCGCGCCAACACCGCCAACGCACTGCTCAAAACGCTCGAGGAGCCGCCCGAGGGCGTTATGTTTATCTTGCTGGGCACCTCGGCAGACGTGATGTTGCCCACTATCGTGAGCCGCTGCCAGTGCGTGCCGTTTCGGCTGGTATCGCCCGCCGTCGCCGCGCAGGCCGTGAGCCGCGCCACCGGTCAGGACCCTGCGCGTTGCCGCATGGCGGTCGCCGTGGCATCGAGTTCCTCAAGAGCGCTGAGCGCCAGGACGCCCGCCGTCAGATGGTTCGCGCCATCGATTCGCTTATCGCCGCCGACGAGGCCGACGTGCTCAGCCGCGCCAAGTCGCTCATCGTCGCCGTTAAGGCGCCGCTCGCCGAGGTCAAGTCCACGCAGGAAAAGGTGCTCGAGCAAAACGCCGACTACCTGTCGCGTGGAGCATTGAAGCAGCTTGAGGACCGCAACAAGCGCGAACTCAACGCGCGCGAGCGTTCGGGTATCATGGAAGCGCTGGCGAGCGCGCGGACGCTCATGCGCGACGTGCTGCTGACGCTTCAGGACGAGGCGGCCGACGTGGTGAACGAAGACGTGCGCGACACGATCGGTCGGCTTGCCGCCGCGACCAATGTTGCGGGTGCCACCCGGGCGCTCGAGGCAGTCGCGACCGCCGAGCGCAACATCGCCAGAAACGTTACTCCCCAGCTGGCCATCGAGGTCATGCTGTTCGATATCAGGAAGGCACTGAAATGCCGTTAGTCGTACCCGTTAAGTTTACCTACGCCTCGCGCGACCTGTGGTTCGATCCGCAGGATCTGGATATCCTCGAGGCCGATTATGCCATTTGCTCCACCGAGCGCGGAACCGAGATCGGCCTGGTCACTGCCGATCCCTTTGAGGTGCCGCAAGATGAGATCGGTCAGCCGCTCAAGCCCGTGCTGCGTGTGGCGAGCGACATCGACCTGCAGCTTGCCGACGATCTGGCCATTCAGGGCGACGAGGCCATGGTCGACTTCCGCCGCCTGGTCAAGGAGCTCGACCTCGAGATGAAGCCGGTCGGCGTCGAGTACCTGTTTGGCGGCGAGAAGGCCGTGTTCTACTTTGCGGCCGAGGAGCGCGTCGATTTTCGTCAGCTCGTCAAGGACCTGTCCTCGACGCTGCACATTCGCGTCGACATGCGCCAGATCGGCGTGCGCGACGAGACCCGCCTGGTGGGCGGCTATGCCCAATGCGGACAGGAGCTCTGCTGCACGCGCTTTGGCGGACAGTTTGAGCCCGTCTCGATTCGCATGGCAAAAGAGCAGGACCTACCGCTCAACTCGTCCAAGATCAGCGGCGTATGCGGCCGCCTGATGTGCTGCCTGCGCTATGAGTTCGAGGCGTACAAGGACTTTAAGAGCCGTGCGCCCAAAAAGAAGACGCTCATCGATACGCCGCTTGGCAAGGCGCGTATTCAGGAGTATGACACGCCGCGTGAGCAGCTGGTGCTGCGCCTGGAGAACGGTAAAGTCTTTAAGGTCAACCTGGCCGATATGACGTGCTCGGAGGGCTGCAAAAAGAAGGCCGCCGAGCAGGGCTGCAGCTGCCGCCCCGACTGCGTGACGCGCGACGTGCTCGAGCGCATCGAGTCGCCCGAGATGCGCCTGGCGCTCATGGAGCTCGACCGCGAGAACGGCGTCGATGTGGGCGATGGCCTGTCGAGTGCCGACCGTCTGGCCGGCACGTCGATGCCCAAGCGCCGTCGTCGCGATGCTGAATCCGATGCTCGCGCCGGTCAGGGTCAGGGCGAGGGCCGTGGCCGCGGAAAGGGCCGCGGTAAGGCCGAGACACCCGAGGCCGAGGGGGCGGCCGATGGCCGTCGCCGTCGCAAGCGCGCGGGCTCGGGCGATGCTACCGAGGTTGCAGCCGCGGGCAAGAACGCCTCTCGCGAGCGCGAGGTTCAGCAGCCCCAGCAGCAGAATCGCGGCGGCGGCATGAACCCCACACGTCGCCGCCGCCGTCATCTGTCGAGCGAGGAGCGCGAGGACGCCTTCCGCGCCGCAGCTGCTCGCGAGGCCGGTGCCGCTTCCAAGGGCGCCTCGGCCTCCGATGCGCCTGTCGACAAGGGCGGCAAGCCACGTGGCGAGGAGGAGCGCGCGCCGCGTCCGCGCCGTCGCCATTCCTCGGGCGCGCAGCAGAAGCCCTCAGTGCCCTCCGTGGCCGATCAGGTCTCGGATGGCGAGGTCAAGGTCACGCGCCGTCGTCCCGGAGATGGCGGGGGAGCGGCTGCCAAGGCTTCGCATGGCGAGCCGCGCGGTGGCGAGGGCTCGGCCGACCAGGGTCAAAAGCGCCGTCGCCGTCGTCGTTCCCGCAAGCCGCGCCAGGATGGTGGCGAGGGCTCGACCCCGTCTTCGTCCGCACCACAACCGCCCGCCGGCGAATAACGCCCGCGAGCGGATTTAACCCGCCTTGCCCCGAGCGCATCGGGGTATCATAGCGCCGAATCAACAACCCTCCCTGCGATCGAGCGTAGGGAGGGTTGTGTCTTGAAGAGCCATCTGAACATATTGAGCCGTCTGCAGAGTGCCGGTGCCCTACCGTTTGCGGACGAATTGCTACCGTTTGCCGAGCGCGCGACGTACGAGGCGCTCGAGGCATTGTCGCCAACACGATGTGCCGGCTGCGAACGCGCCGATGCGCTTATTTGCCAAGACTGCCTGGCCGCGCTCACGCTCATCGACCCACGTCATAGCTGTACCCGATGCGGCGCCCCGTTTGGGGATTTGCTGTGCACTGAGTGTTCGGTCGAGGGCACGTCCTCGGCAATGGCGGAGGCGCTCGACCGCTGCCTGGCGTGCGCCGTCTATGCGCATCCGCTGCCGCGCATCATTAAAGCGTACAAGGATGCGGGCGAGCGACGTCTGGCTCCGTATCTGGCGGAGCTGCTCTACGACACCGCCCTGCATGCCCAGGTCGTAGCGCCCGATCGCTACGGAGGCGTGCTGTCCGGTGCGGATGCGGTGGTGTTTGTGCCTGCGACGGCGGCAGCGTTTCGGCGGCGTGGTTTTGATCATATGGAGGCTATTGCGCGCCCATTTTGCGAGCTGTCGGGTGTTCCTCTGCTCGATGCTCTCGCCAAGTACGGGCATGGCGACCAGCGCGAACTCGGTCGTGAGGAGCGCCGCGAGCGTGCCCAAGGCATGTACGAGACGGTTGAGGACGTGCACGGCCGCCACCTGCTGCTTATCGATGACGTTATCACCACGGGTGCGACGATGGCAGCGGCTTCGGCGGAACTCAAGCGCGCCGGTGCCACGGCCGTTGATGGCCTCACTATCGCACGCGTTTGGTAGGGGTGGTTTTGTGG
>CAJLAN010000054.1 GCA_905204635.1 uncultured Collinsella sp.
TGGCCGTGTTCTCGCCTATCGAGGCCCCGGGCTACGTAGGATGCTTCCCGACAGAATTCATTGGCTCCGGTTCAGGCAGCGCATCGATGCTTGCCGTGGCCCTGATATACGTCGCGGTCCTTTTTGCGGTCGGCGCCGTTGCGGCACGTTCGCCCAAACAGGCTGGACCCGCTAAAAAGCACCATGGGCTCGAGCTTCTAGACGCGAGCGTGGGATACGGGAGCACGACGATACTTTCAATCGGATCGCTTTTCCTGGGCCCGGGAACGGCGGCGGGCCTCGTTGCCCCCAACGGCTCGGGGAAAACCACCCTTCTTGAAGCGCTGTCGGGCCAATTTCCCACCCGCATCCGCTCGGGAAGCCTGGCGGCAGACGGAATCCGCCAACGTCAATCAGCCGAATTCGCGGAACTCGTCTACCTGAGCTCTTCGGGCAGCGCGGATCTCTACCCCACGCTATCGGCCATCGAGCACCTTGCTTTCGTCAGGGAGGCGTGGAAATCGGCCGCCGACATCGACTCGCTCTGCAGCTCCCTCGGAATCTCCCCATATCTCGACAAGCCGACCCGTAAACTCTCGACAGGAATGAAGCAGCAGGTAAAGCTTGCCATGGCGATAGCGACCGATTGCCCGTACCTCATCCTCGATGAACCGCTGAACGGCCTCGATCCGGGAAAGCGGAAAACCTCCTGCGACGTGATGCGCAGCGAGGTGGCGCGGGGACGCAGCGTGCTCATTTCAAGCCATCTGCTCGACGACCTGGCAGACCTTACCAACTCGTTCTACTTCATCGAGGCCGGCACGCTCGTGGAAAAGATCAAGTCGTCCTCGCAGACGCTCAAGCAGGAATACCTCGATACATACGAGCGAGGTGAATGACATGATAGGCAAGAGCTATGCAAAGATAGCGATTGTTGGCTCTGTACTTTGTCTTGCAATGGTGCTATGTGCATCATTTGCGAGGTATAGGTCCGAGCAGTCGTTCATCGATGGCGCTGAGAACGGTTTTGGCATAGACGGGATGTATGTCAACGATGGCGCGACCAGGCCGTCTATGGCGATTCTTGCAGGCGAAGACATGGAATGGCAAATCTGTAATGGCGATGGCTCTTGTCTGAGTGGTCGTTTGGCCGCAACGAGCGATCCGAATTCGTTCGATCTTCTCGACGATGATGGAGCGGATTGCGGTTCTGTTCACCTTTCATATGCATCGCGAGACGGGATGGACGGCATTCTCTACGTCTCCCACGAAACTGGCGATTTCAAGATGCGCAGGACTAACCGGGTGCCGGCTTTTATCGAGGAGTGAGAGTTCCCGGCGGCCTGCCGATCAGGCCGCCGGGCTATCGAGCCCCGCATTCATCCGTACACACACGGATGAATGCGGAAGGTGTCCGGATGAAGTTGATAATCAAGGAAACAAAGCCGTTCTGCCTGGGACGGCTTTGGCCTGGACTTTAACTACAACATCGCAATCGACACTTATCAGCTCGCGCAACGCGCATGGCCAGATCTCGGACGCTGGTGCATGGAGGACCTTCGAGATTTGCTGGACATCAAAAACGACGACGCACACCGCGTGCTCGCCGACTGCGAAGACGAGATGGCTGTCTACAATGCGATCAGAAACGGCGTGAAGTCCGGAGAGCTTTCTGTGGAACCGCCGCGCCGTCGCGCGAGCCGACCAGGCAACCCGGGCAATCTGGTCCCGGCTCTCCCGGTCGTATTCCTACGATATCGCCCCTAGATCACCAATGTGTCAGATAAAGAATGAGGCAATGGCTATGATCACGCCTACGGCAGATGCAACGACTGCGCCTTTTTTCCTCTCCTTTAGTCCGACGAATAGGGTTGCCGTAAAGTAAAGGGCGGAAATGCAGGCTATGGCAAGCGAAACGAGTTCCTTGGGCGGTTTCAGCAAAAGGTCGCTAGCAAAGAGTAATGCAAGCAGGGCAAAGCCGATTGTGTTCAAGTATCTCGATTGATTTTGCGACAACATGGCAACTTCCTTTCAGAACATGCAAGTGAAAAGTCGGTACGATGTCATTGCGGTTGCAAAAAAGCCGCCGCCAGGACCGGTTGTCACGAGACCGGCGATAACTTCAGCGGTGCCAGCAAGGTAGGGATCGCGCAGGCAAGCCTCCTCCTTCGCGTTCAGCTTGACCTTGTGAGGGACGGTGCGGTTATTTGCAAATCCGTGAGAATCGCACCACGCCTTGGAATATAAATCCGTGCAGCGTCCGCGCTCAAAAAGGGATATATCGTAATTTTCGTCGTAGTTGTCTCCGACGTAGATCTCGCTGCTCTCGGCGGGAGATCCCTCGTCGGTATAGGCTGCCGCAACGGGCACAAATGGTGTCATGACAAGGGAGAGGCAAAGAGCTGCTGAGACGATGGAGGGCTGGCATCTCTTCATGGCTGGCTCCTTAATCTGGCCTTTGATAGTTACTCGATGTCGCCTCCTTCCGCTTTATATCCGTTGTATTCGGCGTATTTCTTTAATAAGGCAAGAGGTTCTTCCTCTCCCTCGGATAAGCCGATGATGTTTCCTTGATCATCCAGCATGAATACGGACAGAATATGCTCAAGTTCATATTGGTCATACACGGTCTTATCTTAATCTATGTATATGGGAAAGTCTCCTTCATGGACCGAGGCTTCTTCAATTGTGCTGTCCTCGGAAACAGTGAAAAGGTTCTTCCTTAAGGCTGCGAAATTATCAAGTTGTTGCATATCTTCTATGAGAGATTCGCAGTGCTGACACCACGATGCCCAGAACATCAAGATGTTTTCCTCATTAGGTTTTAGCTTGTCAAAATAATTGACGTTTCGGCCGAGGCTGAAATCTTGGCCCTTTTTAATGGACAAAGATGAGGGATAAGCATCGCGTTGCGGTTTGATATTGACGGCGATTAAGGCGGCGAAACACACCAGAGCCGCCAAAGTCAGTAAGGCGATATCGCATTTTCTCGGTTTCCAGCTCATGACAGATTCCTCTCTCATGGTGAAACGCATACGTTTTGAGACCGGCAAGCTGATGCCGGCTCGAGGACAGCGGCCCGGTGCACCGGGCCGATCGATAGCGGTCTCAGGTTCACAGCGCAGTTTCTCAGGGCTCGCATATATAGGAAGACTTGATTGGCAATCGATTTTAATGAAGTCGGCAGCGCATGTCAGAGTTTTCAACAAATTTAACATGCCACCCTTTATATCCGCACGCGCGTAATTCAACTCATAAGGACCGGCTATCCCTTGCCTGTGACACAATCTCAAACGCACAGAACAGAATTATCAGTCCAATCATCGCATAAGAGGCAGCCGAACCTTCAAGCACTATTCCACAAAGAACAATCTCCGCGCCGCCAATAAGAACTGTTATCAGGCGCTCTGCCTTTTTGCTCTCGCCGCTCGCATAAAAAGGCGGCAAAGCGCACAAGATCACATATAGCCCGGGAAGGGAATACAGGATCGATAGTCCAAGCCCCCCATCAACCGCAGTGTTTTGCGTAAGAATCAACTGAACCCAAACGGCAATTATCACTGAGCAGGTTGTCGATAAAAGAAGACTAGAAATATAGCACGCAACAAAGTCCCGTCGCATTCGAACAGAGAAATCCGCGAACTCTCTTCGCCGCGTGGAAACAATAAGGTACACAGAAATCGCAATAGAACCAATCAGAGAAAACAGCGGAACAACCAGCAATTCAAGCTTATTACCCCATCGATCAACCACACCCCCACTCCAATGAGCGGGAATCGTATCAGGGAGGACTGACCAAGCCGCCCATAGAATCAGAAATGGAAGAATAGAGAGGATGAAAGATGATAACACTGCAGTAATTTTTTTTGAGGCTCTCATCGATTCCGCATCTCCTTGCGCGCCCACATTCCACTCCGCCTTAAATCAAGTATACGTTTTGGAACGGGATGTCACTCCGAACGCCTTACCCTCTTAGTGTGAATGCCGCTGCGGCATTGTTGACTCATCCTTAGTAATCGCGTCTATCCTCTGCAGCATCAGCCAAAGCAATCCGAGAGGAGCCGCACATGCATGCAGCGGAAATTCCTTTCGGGGGGGGGGTATCTCCCAGATTTACCCGCCGCCCGAAGGGGCAGTCGACAGTCGAGTACGTACTGATCATCGCGATCATCGTCCTGGTGGTGCTGATCGCGGGACCGTGGGTCTCGTCGGCGATCACAAACCAGTTCAACACGGTGGCGGGGACGCTCGGCAACGGAATCTCAAAGGGGAGCTGGGAGTCGGGCGGCACGGGCGGCGGCAACGGGTCGTTGACCGACGCCGACATCGTGGACCCCGTTCACGGGATAGCGTTCGCCGTGTACTCGGAGGACGACCACAGCCTCATGTTCTACAAGCGCCGCGGGGTCCCCAGAGTCGGTGACATGCTCAACAGCCGCCGCGTGACGGCGGTGTATACGGGGTTCGAAAATGGATACGCCACCGCGACCGTGGGAAACGACGGCAAGACGACTGCCCCCTGGTGGCCTAACAGAAATAATATCGTGGCCGTAAAGGCCATTGACGATGGCATAGAAATCCACTCGTTGGCATTTTGCTTTCAGTACATGGAGAACTGCAAGAGCTTTGATCTGGCAAAGTTCGACATGTCGAACTGCACAAATCTGCAGCACGCATTCGCGTATTGCGGCAATGCGACTTCCTTCAGTATTTCAAGCTGGGATACGTCCTCGGTCGTCGAATTCGACTCGGCGCTCAAAAACCTTTACAAGGTCGAGGAGATTGACATCTCCGGATGGTCGACGCGAAAGCCGGCGATTTACGTCTCCTTTTTCCACCGATAGCTCGCTGAAAAGCGTGAAATTTGGACCAGTGTGGAAGACCTCAGATGTTATGGATATGCTCGGCATGTTTAGCTATTGCAAAAATCTAAACCTCGACTGTTCCGATTGGAATGTCCCAACCTATGCCAATCATAGTGACTTCAATCACTGCGCCCCCGGCGTTATCCTCCCGAAGGCGTGGCAGTAGGTCTGAAGAAACAAGACGGCAAGCAGTTTATGTGGCGCGGGCACCCGTGCCGCCGTTGCCTCAGCGGCACGTTACGGGCTAGTCGGTTCGCTTTAACGTACGCTCTGCATGCAATATCAATCCCCATGCGAAGGGAGTGTCGCATATGCATGCAGCGGCAATTAACCTTCGGGGGGTGTTCCTATAGTTTTGTCAACTGGGAAATGCTCTCCGTGCGACCGAATCGCGGCATGCTGACGCCAAGCCATTAGGCCGGTGGGCTTCAGTCTGCTCGGTGCGTTTCGGCTAGGCTGCGTAAGGCACCCTGTCTCGCATGACCGCGTAGATGACCTTCAGTCTCTTTCGCGCCAGCGCCTTGAGCGCCTTGCCGTGCGACATGCCCCGCTCCCGGCACCTGGTGTAGTAGTCGCCCCATCTCCCCTCTGTCCGGGTAAGGCAGTTACATGAGAATATGAGCAGGTTCTTCAGCCTCTTGTTGCCTTGGCGCGATGCCGTCACCGAGGAGATCGAGGTTCCCGACTGGCGGTTGCGCGGCGCCAGGCCGCAGTACGACGCGAGCCTGTCGTGACTGGGGAAGTCTTCGATGTCGATGGAGATCGCAAGCTCGGAAGCGGTTTTGGGCCCGATGCCCGGCACCGTCAGGAGGCATCGGTAGGTATCGTCGCCCTCGAGCAGGGCGGAGATCTCCGCCGTGATCGCCTCGATCTCCGCCGAGTTCTCGGATATCCTGCGCGCGAGCAGTTTCACCGCCCGGTCCTCGGCGGCGACGACCGACGCATCCGGCCTTGTCGAGGAGGTTGTCGAGCGGACGAGGGCCTCGATCTTACCGCGCGCCGCCCCACGCGTGAGCGCCGCCGCCCTGCGGGGCCCGGCGTCGGCTACCGACCAGGCCCCGCCGAGGGATGCCATGAGCCTCAGCTGGGGCCCGTCGGACAGGTCGACCAGCGCCTCGAAGGCGGGGCACGATTCCAGCAGGATGCTGCGCAGCCGGTTCTTATTCCTAGTGTTCTCGCGGGTCAGGAAGTTCCTCTGGGCGGCCAGCGCCCTCGCCGCCGCAATCGTCGGACCTGGGTCTCCGACCGGCAGGAGCGCGTCGGGGATGCCAAGCGCCGTCTTCGCGATGACCATCGCGTCTCGCTCGTCGGTCTTGGCGTCGCCGGCGAAGAGCCTGGCGGCCCCGTGCGCCGCGAGTCCCGGCAGGTACGCCGCCGACATCCCGGCCGCCCTGGCGCGGGCGAGCGCGAGGGCGCCTATGTTGCGCGACTGGTCGACGACCACGAGCGCATCGGGGAAGCGGCCGAACAGCGAGTCCAGGTCGTCCTCCCTGTTCGCGACGGGGGCGCTCAACAGCACCTCGCCATCTCGAGTCGCGACGCATGCCCAGTGGGACGATTTCCCGACATCGAGCCCGATGACGGCTTCCGGCATTCTAATTGGTGCCACGGTGGTATCCTCCAATCGGTAGGCCGGTCGGAACCCCTCCCCGCGACACCCACATTACCTGGCCGTGGCGCTTGCGCCCGGCAGTTTCCTATCAGTCGTCCGGAGCGGCGAGCGCCCCCGGTGGCAACACCCCCCGGGCCCTCTACGGGGCAGGGGCAGACGGCCATCCGGAGGCGCCCGATCGGCGGCCCCTCGGGGCTTGCCCGTATCGTAGGCAATGCGCCGAGTGCTCGCCATCGAAATTTATCGATGGCCTATTTCAGACTGTAATGGGGTATCTCCTAGGAATACCCGCCTCCGAGGCCAAGGAGCCATCGAGTACGTTCTGGTCATCGCGATTATCGTCCTGGTTGTGATGATAGCCGGCCCTTGGGTCTCGTCGGCAATCAGGAACCAGTTCAACATGGTGGCGGGAGTATTGGTAAACGGGACAGCAGGTGGGACTTGGGAACCGAGCGGTTCCGGCAGCGGTAACGGCGCGGGTTCCGCGACCGTCCAGGCGGCGCTCGCCAAGGACGCGAAGGACTGGACCCTCGGTGAGCAGAAGGCAGTTGCCGAGGACATCGCCGCCAAGGGCGAGGCGTCGCCCGCCTACGCCAAGGCGACGGCCGCGATGGATGCCGGCACCGAGTTCTCGATGAAGCTCACCGATGGCAAGACGCTGACTTACCGCATTATCGGCATCAATCATGATGACCTTGCAGGCGGATCCGGCAAGGCGGGCCTCACGTTCCTCACCACCACGACGGGCATTTGGTCCCCCATGAACGCGATTGACACCAACGCCGGCGGTTGGGAGAAGTCTGCACTCCGTCAGAAAATGAACTCCGGCAAGATCTGGAATCTGATGCCCTCCGATTTCCTGTCCAAGGTGAAGGCCGTCAAGAAGTTATCGAACAATGTCGGGGGCGGTGATGAGAACTAGAACGCCGCCGTGACGGCTACCTCGGACAAGCTGTTCCTGCTCAGCTATTCTGAGATCGCCCCCACCTCCTATTGGGCATCCTATCCCTGGACTTCCTCCGAGGGCACCCAGTACGAGGCCTTCAAAGGCAAGGTGACGGAGAACTATAATCCCAACTCTGCCATTGCCATTGGCAGCGGTTGGTGGGAGCGTTCGGTGTTTCCGAACGCCTCGAAGGGCTTCCTCCATGTCGACAGCAGCGGCAATCCGTCGGACAGCAACTCCGCGCCGGGCTGGTTTTGCGTCTCCCCCGCCTGGTGCTTTTAGCTTGTCTAGCGCAAAGCCCGCGTTACCCCGCGCGTGCTTTCTTTTGGCGACCGAACGAACGGCTTCAGGTTCGCGGCACAGGTATTCGGGTTGAGGAGAAATAGGGTCATACAGCGGCTCTCAGAGCGCCAGCCGCACTCCTCCGCCATTACCTCTGCGGCGTCCTCGTATAGAGCCCGTCCTGCTTTGCGTTTCGTTGCAACAGCCCACTTGTCCACCGATCAAGTGGACTACTGGACTAAATACAGCGACACGCTTGTTCGTTACAGTCGCTATATCTGTGTAAATCGCCGCGATAAGTACAGCTCGTAATCGGCTGTATACCAGCTACGCGTATGTAGATTCATATCGCGCTAATAAATCGGCTCAAGCGTGTGCAAAACGCGCAAGTAGCCGCAAAAGGCGGTTATCGCGCAGGTAGATTTTTGGCACCCTGTTGCTTAATCAAAATTAAGCAATTGCTTAAAACAAAAAAGGTCAGACACTAGGTGCCTGACCTGCAAACTTCTGGTCGGGACGACTGGATTCGAACCAGCGACCCCTTGACCCCCAGTCAAGTGCGCTACCAAGCTGCGCCACGTCCCGAAGCTTTTGTTTGTTGCTCTGCTCTCGCTCGCAACAGGAAGTATATTAACCCGAAACTTTGTCCTTGTGCAAGAACTTTTTTACAAATTTTGAAGCAAGTCCAAAATTGTATCTGCGAGCTGGGGTTTTGTTAGCACGGGAAGTTCTTGCGTACCCGTTGTGCTCACAATCCAGGCCTTGTTGGTATCCGTCCCAAAGCCCGAATCCGCGCGCGACACGTCGTTGGCGATAATCGCGTCGCAACCCTTGCGGACCAATTTGCGCTCGGCGTACTCGACTACGTTATCGGTCTCGGCCGCAAATCCGATCACGCATCGTTCGCCCTTCTGGCGCGAGAGCTCGGCCAAAATATCGACCGTCTCGACAAGCTCAATGCGATCGAGGCGCTCCTTGGCCTTTTTGAGCGTCATGCTCAGGCAGACCAGTTCGTAGGCGGTCTGCTCGTTGGCGAGCGGGATCAGGATATGGTCTTCCTCCTGCGGCTCCTTGTCGTCGTCCTGCGCATTGCGCATTGCGATGTTGTGTGCGCCCCGTTGCGTGGCGAAGGTCGAGACGGTGCAGGTGGCGAGGATCATCAGGATCGTGCCGTTCAGGACGCTTTCGCTCAGCAGGCGGATTGGTTCGCCGTCCGCCGTATGCCCGAGTATGACGTTGTAGCCGACCATGACGGCCGCGAGCGTCGCCGCCACATGGGCGCTGCTCAGCCCGAAGATCACCGTACGCTGGTCGTTCGAGAGCCGGAAGGTCTTTTGCGTGAAATAGGCCGCGAGGAATTTCGCGAGCGTAATCAGGGCGATCATCACCAGCGCCACTTCGATGCTTTCCCAGTCGCGGAAGAACGCCCGGTAGTCGATGAGCATGCCCACGCCGATCAGGAAGAAGG
>CAJLAN010000055.1 GCA_905204635.1 uncultured Collinsella sp.
GCAGAGCCGTTGGCGCAGTCGATACCGATCTTGACGCCCTGCAGCGAAAAGTTCGCACTTGCAATGAGCGAAGCAATGTAGCGGTTGCGGCCCTGCATGTAGTCCACCGTGGCACCGATGTGGTTGCCCGTGGCCAACGGAACTTCGCTCTTGCCATCGATGTAGTCCTCGATGAGCTCCAGTACGTCCTCATCCATCTTAAAACCGTCGCTATTGACGAGCTTAATGCCGTTATCGCAAAACGGGTTGTGGCTCGCGCTGATCATGATGCCGCAATCGAAGCAGCCCTCCACGGTCTGATGTGCCACGCCCGGCGTCGGGATCACGTGCAGCATATAGGCGTCCGCACCGCTCGCGACCAGACCGCTCACCAGCGCCGCCTCGAACATATAACTCGAGCGACGTGTGTCCTTGCCCACGATGACGCGCGCCTTGCGCTCGCGGTTGGCGCCGTAATACCAGCCCACAAAACGGCCAATCTTATAAGCGTGCTCTACCGTCAGCCCAACGTTGGCCTCACCGCGAAAGCCGTCGGTGCCAAAGTACTTCATGCGCTCTCCTTACAAAATAGGGGCGGACAGATTGCCTGTCCGCCCCAAAATGGTACTCGATTATCTGCACTACCAGAAAAACCCTACGCCGACGCGCTGTCGCGAGCCGCCTGGCATGTAGGAGTCTGACGCAGCGTAAGCGGCTTGTCCCCCGCCTCGGCCGACGTGGTCAGCGTATACGTGATCGTCGTCGTCTCGCCAGCATGCAGGTCAACGGTGCCCGAATAGAAGGGGATTCCATGCCACGTAGCGGCGCCAAGACCAAACTGTGTGCCCTCAACCGTAAGGTCACTGATGTTGCCGCCCGTCGGGGCAAACAACGAGACATTCAGGCGTTCGTCGTCACGCGCGGCATCGGGTGCGCTCGCCGCAACGTAGTCGGGCAGCTTGCCTGCCTCCTCCTGCGTCATGATGTTCGTCAGAGTAACGGTGATGCGATACGAGCACGTGCCGTCGCCGTTCTTGATGCCCTGGCCGATCTGCGTGTCGGCGTTCAGATACCAGTCGAGCTTGGAGAAGCTCAGGTTGTTAAAGTAAACGCCGGCAACAGGATCGGCACTCGGGTCATCCGGATCGGGCAGCGAAGCGTCAATGCCCGTCTCTTTGATGGCACTCTGCTCATCATCGTTTCTCATCCACGCGATCAGGCGGCCCTCTTCGGCACCGCGCTCAACGGCGCTGACAAGCTTCGTAACATCGACATCGCCGATACCGCCAAGGATCTTGTCGAAGGCAGCGCTGGCGACGGATGCAAAGATGCCGTCAGGCTCCTCGACCGGATAGTTCCAGTACACATCGTGCATGAGGACCTTTGCGGCGTTGGTGCCGTCGACAACCGTTCCGTCGGGCAGTGACACGTTACCGACCAGGCCCAGCAGATACTGCAGGAACACCGGGTCGATACCGATGACGCCATCAACGTCCTGTCCATACTGGGACTTCCACAGCGCGGCGACACGCTGCGAGTTGCGGGGCCAATCAGGCGAATAGGTATTGCCCGAGTTGTACAGGTTACTGTGGTTGCCGAACAGCGCCTCATCCTCTTCGTCGACGCTCTCGACTGCCTCATCCTCGCTGAGTCCAATGCGGGGAACAAACTCGCCAATCGACATCTGGCCGTCAGTGACCGAAATCAGGCCCTGCGAACCGCCAAAGCCGCCGCAAGCACGAATCTCGACGTTGTTCATGGCGTACATAAGGTAGTTGCGCGTCTGGCCGTTGGCGCCGAGCATCTGGGGAAGGACGGGGGCGACCTTCTCCGCCGCGTCAACCGCACCGTTGAGGGTGGCAAAGCCGTCCTTGGCCTTATCGACCAGCTCGGTCACCTGGGAAATATGAGTATCGCCAATGCCCTGGACCTTCTCGTTGGCGCTCTTGAACACCTTCGAGCTGCTGGAAAGCGAATCGGCGACCGCCTGCAGCGCGGACACGTTAATCATGCCGTCCTGGAACAGCTTGCCGGGCGTAGCCTGCGAGAGGTTGTCGGCCATGGGAACCAGCGCATTGCTCGAGACATCGGACAGGGCGTCAATCATGGTGCGGGCCGCATTGATATCGCTGCCATACACCGGGATAAACGAAGCCGCCGCCCACAGCGGGCTCGAGGTCTCCGCCTTCATGCTGTTACAGAGCTCATCGATCTTCTTCGCGTCGTCAGGCAGCGTCGAAAAATCGCCCGACGTGACCTTATCCTTAAGGCCACCGACGATCTCGACAGCCTCCTTCGCTTCGCTCTTTACGGTCTTTGCCGAGTTAAGCAGCATAAAGCCGCTTGCGCCAAGCACAACGAGAAGCACCGCGACTACAGCGGCAATAACGGCGCCGGTGTGACGCTTTTTGCGCTCGCCCTTGCGATGGCGATGACGGACCAGACCGTCAGAGGTCGAACTCGACGAAGCATCGCCACCGTAGTTCAAGCCAAAATCGTAATAATCTTCCTTGGAACCCGAGCCCGCAAACTCGGCACCGCTATCATCCAGGCGGGCGAACGTGCCAGTCTCGGAGGCGCCGGTGTAAATCGTGCCAAGGTTACCCGTAAGCCCCGCGCCACCGGCAGAGGGAGTATTGTTGGCGGCCTTGTCGGCATTAACGTTGCCGGCGGCATTCGCGGCGTTGGCAGCACCTGCGTTGTTCGCGGGTACCGAAGGAGCCCCGCTCGGCTGCGACGTGGAGGTTGCACCGCCCGCAAAGACATTCCCTCTTGCACGGCCGGTCTTTTTTGCCTTTTGAGACTGCTCGTACAGAGCGGTAAACATCGCTGTCTCGCCCGGGGACACGCGCTTACCGGAACCGCCCTGTCCAGCGCCGCCCGGCGTGCCGGCCTTACCAGCCCCGTTCGGACGCGGCGGAACTGCAGGACGGCCGCTATCGCTGCCCTTAAAGTGATTACCAGCCATAAAGAAATCCTCGCAATTGAGTCGCAATGAAAAAGTCCATAACGTTACTAGTTTATGGCATTTTGAGCATCGACAGCTAAACTCCAGACACGGACATCAATTGGCGAAAATGCGGCACAACACCTTTTCCGTCTTGGCAGCGGCGCCAGCTACACCGTGAGGAACATCATCACGATGATCATGGCAAAGCCGATAAGGTCGGTCGGCAAAAACACCGTGCCCAGCATAACGGCGCTGGTAATGGTTGCCGAGACCGGCTCCGCAGTTCCGATAAGACTCGCACGTACAGAACCGATATCCTTGACGCCCTGCATATAGAGCATATACGCCAGGAAAGAGCCTACGATCACAAACACCGCGAGCGCTTCGACGCCGGCAGCATCGAGGGCCGGCATATGAGCCCACGGCTGCACAAAGACGCTCGAAACGGCACCCGCCGTAAGCATAGCTGAGCCCGTAACAATAGGGCTGCCGTATTCGGACAGAATCTTGGCGGGAATCACCGCCATACAGGTGGCGCTGACCGCACACATAAGGCCTGCGACCAGGCCAAGCGGCGATATGCTCAGGCTGGTCGGGTCGCCGCCGGTAGCGATTAAAAAGGTGCCGCCTAGGGCCAACCCAATGCCAACGGCCTCACGCACGCGAGGCATGCGATGGTCGACCACGCAGGTGTAGCCCATAATGATGACCAGTTGCAGGCACTGGAGCACCGTCGCAGTTCCGGCGTTGGTCAGGCGCACGGCCGAAAGATAGCAAAACTGGTTGAACAGCAGGCCAAAGGCGGTAAAGAGCAACAGCTGCTTGCGGTCGGCGGGCGTGGTCCAGAGTTTAACCAGACGCTCGCGATCGCGCGTGACCACCACGGCCATAAAGAGCAGACCGGCGAGAATCTGGCGCACACTCATAAGCCACAGGGTATCAACGTGATAGGTATCGAACAGGAAGCTCGCGCTGGTGCCCGAGAAGCCCCAAAACGAACCGCCCACCAGCGTAGCCAAGACGCCCAATGCCATCTTGCGCGACGACGCATCGTTGAGGCGATCGCGCCATGCACGGCGGGTGCTGCGACTGAGCTCGTCGGTGCCCTCGGGCACATCAATGTTCGATATATCGGTCATCGGCACCGAAGCCCCTGCGCCTTCGACCTGCTCGACACACTCTTTGCTCATTCCACTCCCCCGAAACAGCCTGGAAACAATTCGGCTTACCTTACCACGGCGAAGGCATCAGCTAGAGGCTTGTCCGCTTATCGGTAGGACAATTCCGCAGGCGTCTTTCCATAGCTCGATACCGCAATGGCCTTGCATTATGCGACAGCCAAATCGCGGCAGCAGGCTCTTTTGAAATGGATATAACAAAGCCCCCGAATTCCACAATGTAAGCGATTTTTAAAAATGTTCTTGCCACCGAGTTCAGGCTCCGTTATATTATCCCTTGCGCGCTTGCGCACCCTTGATCGGGCGTTTAGCTCAGGGGGAGAGCGCTTCCCTGACACGGAAGAGGTCAGAAGTTCAAATCTTCTAACGCCCACCAAATGTTCAACCGGTCTACCTGCGGAAATGCGGTAGACCGGTTTCTTGTATATAGCGCTGTATCCCAAATGTATCCCAAAAGGCGGCGCGCGAGCACTCGCTGGAGGCGGCGATGAGGGACATCGCCAGAAACGACCTGGTCATCCTGGACGAGTTCGGCTACGTGCCGCTGGACCTCGACAGCGCGAGGCTGCTGTTCCAGGGGGTGTCGGACTGCTACGAGAGGCACAGCCTGGTCATCACCACAAACATTGAGTTCAGCAAGTGGGGCACGGTCCTGGGGGACGACAAGATGGCGGCGGCGATGATCGACCGCATCGTCCACCACGGCCGCCTGGTCGAGTTCACCGGCGCGAGTCACCGTATGGAGGCGACGCTCATGCTCGGCAAGGCGGTGGGATAGGTTAACGCGGCGTGTTTGCCAAAGTGCTCAATTTGGTCGCGCCACAATGTTCAGCTTGTCGTCGACACAAACAGCGGCTCCCGCGTTTGGCAGCCCCGTGGTCCCAGCGGGCGCGGGGAGACCGAGAAGAGTCAGGGCTCCGCCTCCTTGAGCGCGCCCACGTCGCCCCCGTGTTCGTCGAGAAGGGCACGCGCGGCCTTGACGCTCCGCGCCCCAGCGAGCCTGAGCTCAGTACTCCACGCACTCGTCGGCTGCTGCGCCCTCCACCGCTTCGATCCCCGAGCGAAGGGCGTCCGCCACCTCTGCCGACCTCGCGTCCTCTTGCCCTTCCGCGAGCTCGACCTTCGCCGCCTCGTCGCCATGAGTCTCACCGTCCATGTATCCTGCTTTCAAATCGCGGCAGGCACAACAAGGCGCCCGCCCAGTTACTCGATACGAGCAGCCTAGACGGGCGTCACAAAGTGGCAGAGGGGCACGACTCTAATGCCAGGCATCTGCTGGTATCATTAGAGTGCAGCATTGGTTATGGGAGAGGGCTTCACATCCCACAGCCAGTCAGACCTAAGTTGGCTTCGTCCTGCTATAGATTGAGGTGAAGGCGATTGACTGATCAACAAAGTGAGACGATCGAGATTTCCGAACAGATTCGCGACAAGAAAAAGGATGTGCGATTCAGCACTCGCGAATACGTTGCGGAATACCTCATCAATAAGTTCAATGCTGATGCATTCTACATTCCGCTTGACTATCAACGGAACTTCGTCTGGACAGACGTTGACTGCAGCTACTTTATTGAGTCTGTGCTAATTGGCCTGCCCATTCCCTACATGTTCTTTGCCGATGCTGAAGATGGCAGAACGGAAATCGTTGATGGAGCGCAAAGGATGAACGCCTTGGTGAACTTTGCCAGAGGCGATTTAACCTTGTGCAATCTAGACATCCTTACATCTGTCAACGGAAAGACCTATTCAGAACTTCCCATAGAAGTACAAAGAAGATTCGATAACGCGAGCTTTCGAGTGGTTTACCTTGAGGAAGGGACCACCTTTGACGTCCGACAGGAGATTTTTCGTCGTATCAATTCATCGGGCAAGCAGCTCAAATCGCAAGAAATTCGCCGTGGCTCCATGGGCGGCGATTTTACAAAACTAGTAAGCGAGCTCTCCAAAGATCCGCTCTTTATAAAACTTGCCCCGTTAAGCGAGACGGCGCGCAAACACTACGATGACATGGAACTTGTCACTCGTTTCTTCGCCTATGCAGACGGCTACCCAGATTTCGAGGGTTACAAAGACCGCGTTGCTAGTTACCTGGATGAATACACGAATCGCATGAACATCGAGCTTGCCGAGTCACCTGACAAGCGCAATGAACTCGTCGCTCGCTTCAAAGAAATGTTGGAATACGTTGAGAAGTGCTTGGGAGACAGGGGTTTCAAAAAGACACCGACAGGAAAAACGACTCCTCATGCGCGTTTCGAAGCTATTGCGGTCGGCGTTGCCGTGGCGTTGTCGGAGGACAAGGACCTTTCGCGCAAAGACATGTCTTGGGTTGATTGCGAAGAGTTCCAGACCCTTGTGCGGTCAGACTCGGCAAACGTAAAGGCCAAGTTGAAAGCTCGCATTGATTTCGTTGCCAACAAGCTGAAGGCGGAGCGGTAAACCTTATGGATTCCAATGACTTTAACTTGGGGTACGAAGAGGTCTACAACGACCGCCTTGGTGAGACCAAGAGCATGATTACGCTCGCGACCCTGCTCGATTCGCTTGACCAAGGTGCAGAGGGCGTGCGCTACAATGCTGTAATGCGAGGAGCGTACGAAATCGCTGAAAAGGCAAATCCCAGTGGCCTGCCCTCATCGACACCAGATGTGACCCTCGTTTCCAGTGTCATCCGCTCCAACGTCAAGCTTATGATCTACAACATCATTGAGTACTCAGTCACTAATCTCATGCAGGCGATTTACGACAGAGTAAAGGACGAGGGTTGCGGCTACGCTGAGGTTTCCGAAAAGCTTCAATCGATTTGGCATCATACCCAAATGTATAACGGGTTGAGCGACCCAAAAGCCAGCAATAGTACTGCCGAGTCCATAAGCAAGAGGTTGCTTGATCATGCTGTTAAAAATAACGTACTTCAATTCAGCGTTCGGAACACCATCGCCGGTGGAAATCTAGATGCAGACAAAATCCTCAAGCTCTTTGATGACCACGGAATATCGATTCATGATGATATAGCGAACTGCAAGAGGGATGAGATTAAGAGCGAGCTTAAAGACATCAAGAATCGACGGAATGACCTAGCTCATGGATCAATTTCGTTTGCAGAAGCAAGCAATCAGGTGACAACATCGGAGCTTGCGGAGCTAGTCAATCATGTTGACTCATTTTTGATGCAGCTCCGCAAGGATGTTTCGACCTACCTCAACGCCGGTGAATATCGGCGCGGTATGACCGAATCAGAAGAGGGCTAGTGTACGCAAGCGGCAATTATGCTTTTGCCAACCGCTTCGCCGAGCTTTGGTGGCACGGCGTTTCCAATATGCCGTGCCACAGCTTTCTTGCTGATCTTCTCGCCAGGCCTAATGAACTTGTAATCCTGCGGGAAGCTCTGCAAGACGGCACCCTCACGCAAGGTTAGGGCTCGATTTTGCTCTGGATGCCCAAACCGGCCCGTACCGTACATATAGAACTGCGTAGTTATAGTTGGGGACGTCTCGTCCCAAGCCATCCTCCCGTAGACCGCAGGGTACGTTTGGCCAGCAGCCTTTTTATGACAATCAAGCCTCAGATCCTCAGGCCAATCTCGCCACGTGCCATTAGGCGTCGAAGCCTTAATGCGCTTCAAGTTTAGTTCTGATAGCGCCGACGCCGTTTGCAGAGAGTCCCCCCTGCAAGAGCCGCCAGCGCTCACGGCAGGCAGCGCACCTATTGCCTGCCGAACCGTAACAGCATGAGCGTTATCATTCGTAGGGTCAATCAAGCTGATGGACCCATTTCTAGAAGCTAGCAGAATCAATCGCCGCCGATGCTGGGGCACACCGTACTCCTCAGCCTTTACGACGCTGTATTCCACCGAGTATCCGGACTCCTTAAGCGTGTTCAAGAAACCAGAGAAGATGCTCTCCTTCTCGAGCTCGGGCACGTTCTCCATGGACACGTAATCTGGCTGCACTTCACGTACAAGCCTCCCAAACTGCGCAAGCAACCCCCAGTCTTTGTGCTTCTCGCGATGCTTCTTGTCCTTGCGGTGCTTCGAGAAGGGCTGGCAAGGAGCGCACCCTACCAAGACTTTGATGTCAAAGTCCTTCAGGAGCTCCTTGACTTCCTCCCCGGTGACCTCGGCGATGTTCTTGCAGATGAACTTGTCCTTGCCGTTGTTCGCATCGTAGGCGTACTGGCAAGAGGAATCGAGGTCAAACCCAGCCACCACATCGATGCCAGCGGTGCGTAAACCGTAGGTCAGGCCCCCGACCCCGCAAAACAAATCCACAGCACCAATGGAGGCGCTCTGAGCCTTATCCTCCGTGGAACTATCAACGCTCATCGCAATCACCCCTTCGGCGTCCTAGAATGACCGTATGCGAGCGTCACAAACTCGAAAAGAATTCAACTCGCTAACTTTATAGATTAGCAGCAATCAGAGGGATTGGAGACCTAAGCTTGAAAACGTCACCGAACGGCTGTTTGCTTCCCGTAAACAGCAGAAGTGCAGGTAAAACGCCTTGGCCTCGATTTGCTTGATCGCCTGCTCCAAGTACGGCAATCCGGAGAGGTCCTGGCCGCCGGAGGCCGTGCAAAGCGCTCCGCTTGTATGGTCGCCCGTACTCTTTCAGCCTGCGTTCGCCGCATGCCAGAAGAGCGTGCCCGCCGTGATCCTACCGCCCTCGTCCACATGCTTGAAGAGCTTGCGGGTAACGGCCTCGTCGTACTTCTCGGGGTCGTGGGAGCACCAGCTAAGGAACGTGTCGTGGTCGCCTCCAGCGGCCTCGTAGCTGATGCCGATGTTCTTCCAAGTCTCGTAGTTCTTGGGCGGCTCCATAGAGAGGAACGCCAAGTCGGCCTTCTCCTTATCGTTCATGCTGGCTCACCCCGCAATCGAGCTGCGAGGCGGCGCTCCCCGTGACCGAGCTGTAAAATGCAGCCACGATTTGCCCCC
>CAJLAN010000056.1 GCA_905204635.1 uncultured Collinsella sp.
CTTCAAAGAGCATCACGTGTGGATTCATCGACAGGGCGCGGGCGATGGCCACGCGCTGCTGCTGACCGCCCGAAAGCTGACTCGGCATAAAGTCGATACGCTCGGCAAGACCGACCTTGGTCAGCTCCTCGACGGCAATCTTCTCGGCCTCTTCCTTGCTGCGCTTGAGCACCTTTTGCTGCGCGAGCATGACGTTCTTTTTGACTGAGAGGTGCGGGAACAAATTGAACTGCTGGAACACCATACCCAGATGCGTGCGCACCTTGTTAAGGTCGACGCCCTTGGCGCACACGTCCACACCCTCAACGACAATCGAGCCACTCGTGGGATGCTCAAGACGGTTGATGCAGCGAAGCATCGTCGACTTACCCGAGCCCGAAGGACCCAGGACTACGACGACCTCGCCCTTATGCACATCCAGATCGATGTCGCGCAGGACCACGTTGTCGCCAAAGGCCTTTTGGAGGTTCTTGATGCTAACGACGACCTCGTTCGAGTTATTGGTTTCGCTCATGGTAGGACCTCCTTACAGACCGGCGATATGATCAGCGGGCGTCGCGACGACCTGTCCGGCGCTCTTGGCGGGACGCTTCTTCTTGGTTTCGGCCGTGCCCAACAGCCTCGCCTCCAGACCGCTCACCAAGCGCGCAAGCGGCAGGGTAATGACCAGATAGAACAGGGCGGCAACCACATACGGCGTAATGGAGCCCGTCGTTGCCACGATGGTGCGGGCGTTCATGACGATCTCGACCACGCCCACGGCGGCAAGCAGCGACGTGTCCTTGTAGAGCAGGATGAACTCACTGGTCAGCGTAGGCAGGACATTGCGGAACGTCTGCGGAATCATAACGTAGAGCAGCGTCTGGAAGGCATTCATGCCCAGCGAGCGAGCGGCCTCGTTTTGGCCCTTGGGAATCGATTGAATACCGGCACGGAAGATCTCACACAGGTACGCAGACGAGTTCATGGCCATGACGATAACGCCCAAGACATAGTCGTCCACCTTGACGCCGGCAAGCGGCAGGCCAAAGAATGCAATATAGATCTGCAGGAACGCCGGCGTACCGCGGATGATATTCACATAGATGCCGGCAAGGCAGCGCAGGATGCGCGATTTGGATATGCGCATGAGCGACAGGGCAAAGCCAAAGGGGATCGCCAGCGGAAACGCCACAAGCACAATCGAGAGCGACATAAGGAAGCCCTTGAAGACGATCGGCAGGCTTTGGACCAAAATGACCGGGTTCAAGAACAGGCGCAGGAACATATTGGAGTTCCAGGCCTCGACCCACGGCTGCCCCTTAAGATCGGCCAGGAAGGTATCGAAGGCCGTCACGCCCTTAATCTCGACGGAAGGAATCTTGGAAATCTTCTTGGTCGAACCGTCGGCGAGCGTATAGGTGCCGCTAAAGGCCTCATCGCCGCCCTCGACGGGAAACGTCACGCCGTAGACCTCAACGCGGAAATAGCCGCCGGCGGGCGCCGTCTCGCCAAAGTCGATCTTGAGCGTCTGGCCGTTAGCCTTGCACGTGGGCTTCATGGGCGTACGATCCATGAGGTCCTCGCCCGAGAGCATCGTCAATCGCGTGTCATCGGTACCAAACGTCGTACCGTCGACAAACGTCAGCGAAAGACCGCTCAGCTCCTCGTCGGCATCGGCCTGAACCTCCCAGGTAATGCGCGTCTCGGTGCCGCCGACCACAGCGCTGCCCGAACCGGTGTTGGGTCGGGCGGTAATCTTTGCGGTCTCAAGCGCCTGGGCGGTCGTGGGCGCATATGCCCCCGCGCACACCAGCGCGAGCGCCACGGCCATGACGCAGGCTAGCTTTTGGAGCAAGGCGGGCAGTGGAAAACGCTGCTCCGCGGCCCCTTTGTTCAGTCGAGACAAGGTGGCTCCTATCGTAGAAGTTGCCGACAAAACGAGACGGAAACGCTCTCCGTCAAGAGAAGCGCAAAGGCCCTCTCCGCCAAAACGGAAAGGGCCCGCGCGCAATCAAGTAACTATTTTACTTGATGTTGTACCTAGCCATGAGGGCGTCAACGGTACCGTCATCGGTCAGGTCCTTGATGGCCTGGTTGATGTCGTCCTTGAGCTTGGTGTTGCCCTGGTTGATGGCGATGGCGTACTCCTCGCCGGTGCTGATCTGCTTGATGGTCTGGCAGGTGTTGAACTGCTCGGCGGTCAGCTGGCTGGCAACGGAGCGGTTGGTGACTACGGCGTCACCCTTATCGGACTGCAAGGCGCTGAAGCACTCGGTAGCATCCTTGTAGGGGACGATCTTGGCCTTGGGGAAGTTCTCCTGGGCAAAGGCCTCGGCGGTCGAGCCAGACTGGACGATGATGGTAGCGTCGGCGTTGTTGAGCTTCTCGCTGTAGTTGTCAGCCGTGATGTCGGCGTTATCGACCTTGGTCACGATAGCTTGATCGTCCATGTAGTAGGAATCGGAGAAAGTGACTTCCTTCTCACGCTCGGGAGTGTCGGTGATAGCCGCGATGGAGACGTCATACTTGGCACCCGAAGCGACGCCCGGAACCAGCGTGTCAAAGTCATTGTTGACGTACTCGACATCCAGGCCCAGCTTGTCGCCGATAGCCTTAATGAGCTCAAGGTCAAAGCCCTGATAATCGCCATTGTCGTCCTTGTACTCAAACGGGGCGTACTCGGCAGAGGTGCCGACGGTTAGCGTGCCGTCCTTGACGAGCGCGTACTCCTTGGAGCCGTCGACCTTCTCGACCTTTACGTCGTCAGAGCTGCTGGAACCGGCATCAGAACCAGAGGTGGCGTTGGACGAACCGCAGCCCGTCAGAGCAAGGGCGAGCGCCATAGCACCCGTGGCGGCAAATGCGCCAAGCTTCTTCAGCTTCATAATCAGTCTCCTTCCAATGACCCCGTGTAATTCAGAGGTCTGCAAAAACTGAGGGTTATTATGCACCCGCCTGGGAGAATCTGCAATTAGAAAACTGATTGAAACAAACCCATAACGTGAATGGAGCACTCCACTTTATGACAGTCATTACTGCTGCAATGACCTTAGCAGTTTGATTTCAGCCGCATAACCTGCAAGTTCGTTCGGTGTCTCCAAAATGAATGGCAAGGCACGCAAACGGTCATTCGATACAATATTCTGCATAACCTGCATACCACCGCCAAACTCTTCGCTACCCAGGTAGCCCTTACCGATGCATTCGTGGCGGTCCTTATGGGCGCCGCGGGGATTCTTAGAGTCATTGATATGCACGGCGCGCAAGCGCTCGATACCTACCACACGATCAAACTCGTCAAGCACACCGTCAAGATCGTGGACGATGTCATAGCCGGCGTCATTCACATGGCGGGTGTCCAAGCAAACGCCCAACTTGGCCGACAGCTCGGGGCGCTTGTCGGCAACCCCCTCGATGATGACAGCCAGCTCCTCAAAGCTGCGGCCCACCTCGGTGCCTTTGCCGGCCATGGTCTCGAGCAGCACCGTCGTCTGCTGGCCCTCAAACATCACCTGGCACAGGGTGTCGACGATCATCTGAATGCCGGCGTCGGAGCCCTGCCCCACATGCGCACCGGGATGGAAGTTGTAGTAGTTGCCGGGCAGCGCCTCCATGCGCTGCAGGTCCTCCGCCATGGCCCCTAGGGCAAACTCGCGCGCCCGCTCCTTGACCGAGCAGGGGTTATAGGTATACGGGGCATGAGCCACGAGCGGGCCAAAGTCGTTTTGCTCCATAAGCTCGCGCAGGGCCGCCACGTCATCTATGTCAAGGTCTTTCGCCTTGCCGCCGCGCGGGTTGCGCGTAAAGAATGCAAAGGTATTGGCGCCAATGGACAGCGCCGTCTCCCCCATTGCCCGATAGCCCTTCGTCGTGGATAGGTGACACCCAATCGTCAGCATCCCCAGCTCCCCCTCATCTGTTGCGGTGAAATAGTTCCTGTCGGTGCCTTATTCTGCCGCAAACAGGAACTATTCCACCGCAAGTTATAAAAGGGTCATCAGAGATGCGGGCCACCGAGCACTACGGCTACGGGCGCCGGTGTCATGATCCCCTACGCGTCAGCGACAAGTCCTAGAGGGATAGACGGATTGCATCGATAATGCGCGCGCAACGCTGTGTGGCGGCAAGGGGCATGACGGGACTCTCGAGTTTCCCCGCCCGGATGAGCTGGTTCGCATGCTGGATTTCGCCGTAGAAATCATCGACCTCAAACGGGGCATTTATTTCGAGCATTCGTCCGTTGGAGTACCTCACATGGGCGAGCTCGGGGCGATGGAGGCGCTCGATTTCCAACGAGCCCCGCTCGCAGGCAATCGTTAAGCGACTTTCATATGCTGCTTTGCCGTCGCACGCCATATGAATGGGTATGCCGCCGACGCTCATATGGATCTCATCGGCCCAATCCACGCGGCCGCCCGATACGTCACGCCAGCGAACTTCACGAGACGAAACATCGCACGCACCCGCAAGCAGATCCTCAAACCACCCGACCGCATAGCAGCCCATGTCATATAGACAGCCACCCTGCAACGGATCGAGCAGATAACTCGAAGGGGGCTCACCATAATCGAGTTTTTGCACGCTTTCGATCGAGACGATACGGCCGAGTTTGCCCGACGCAAGTAAGCCCTTCACGCGAGTATGCATCGGACAAAACCGATTTTTCATCGCCTCCATAAACGGCACACCGCACCCACGGGAAACGGAGGCGACCGCATGGGCCTCTTCTTCATTCAAAACGGCCGGCTTTTCGCACAGTACGGCCTTTCCCGCGCGCAATGCCCGACAGACCCAATGCGCATGCATGCCATGTGGAAGAGCCAAGTAAATTGCGTCGACATCGAGGTCGGCAATCAGCGCATCATAAGCCGCATCGCCGCTGTCGTCAGCCGTGGCATAACTGTGCGCGGCATCAATCGAAAACGCCCTGCAAAACTCCTCAACATGCGAAGGAGTGCGACCGGCGGCAGCTACAAGCCGTGCCCCGTCCACCTCCTTGAGCGACGATGCAAATCGATGCGAAATGCGCCCGGCGCCCAAAACGCCCCAACGAACCTCACGTAAATCATCACATGAATCCCGATGGCCCACGACAGCCCCCTTCAGTTGCGGTGAAATAGTTCCTGTTTGGCCCCTATTCTGCCGCAAACAGGAACTATTCCACCGCAAGCTATAAAAGGGGCATCAGGAGTGCGTTTTGCAAAAGGCTTTAAGTGCGGCCGTTACGGGGCCAGGCTGGAAACGTCGGCGCACATCGTCGAGACGCTCGGGAATATCGATGTGCTGCGGGCAGTGACGTGCGCATTTGCCGCACTTGACGCAATTGCTCACCAGCTTGGGCTCGTTCGTCCGCACCGCGCTCGCCGTAAAGTATTGAGACAACCCCGTAAACCAACTATGCGCGTAGCTCGCGTTGTAGGCGCCAAAGCAGCCGGGAATATTGATACCCTTGGGGCACGGCATGCAGTAGCCGCACCCCGTACAGGGCACGCGATTCGATTTCTCAAACTCTCCCAGCACACGCGCGATGGTATCGAGCTGCTCTGTCGTCATCGAATCCGGCAGTGCGCGATCCGCCAATGCCGCGTTCTCGTCCACCTGCGCGGTATCGGTCATGCCCGAAAGCAGCATCGTGACTTGAGGATGATTCCATACCCACGAAAGGCCCCAAGCAGCCGGCGTCTTCAGGTACGAATCGCGTACGTCATCGAATAAGGCGCGGGCCCGCGGGGGCAGCTTGCCCGCCAGGCGTCCACCCAAAAGCGGTTCCATCACAAACACCGCGAGCCCGCGCTCGGCGGCTGCCATGAGTCCCGCCGTTCCCGCTTGGTAGCGCTCTCCGGCATAGTTGTACTGGATCTGGCAAAAATCCCAGTCATACGCGTCAAGCATCATGAGGAAATCCGCCGCACCGCCGTGGTACGAAAAACCTATCTGGCGAATACGCCCCGCAGCCTTTTGGTGCGCAATCCAGTCCTCGATACCCAAAGCTGCCACGCGCTCCCACTGCGCGGGCGAGGTGATGTTGTGCATGAGGTAGTAGTCGATATGGTCAGTCCGCAAACGGCGCAGCTGCTCGTCAAAAAAGCGGTCGAAATCCTCCGCACATTTGCACGAAGCGTGCGGCAACTTGGTCGCGAGCAAAATCTGGTCGCGCAGACCCAGGCGCTCAAGCGAAGCTCCCACACAAGCTTCGTTACCGGGGTAGAGATAGGCCGTGTCCAGATAGGTTATCCCTTGCTCCACCGCACGGGAAATGATGGCATCGGCCGTCTTCGCATCGGGATGTCCCGGCGCACCGGGAAACCTCATGCAGCCCAGACCCAGAGCGGATATTCGGTTACCACTTTTGGGGTCAACACGGTATTGCACGGCCCCTCCCTTCGCCATCAGCGCCCCGGCAAGGCGAAACACAATGGTCACGCAGCCGAAACATCGTGGAATCGCAATCGAGAATGTATCGTAACGTAGCAGAAATCGAGCCGTCACGACACCGCTTTAACATCAGCAAAAAGCCCGATGAAAGGAAGCGACCGTGACCACACGTGAGGACGCCTACCCCTACCCCGGCGAGCAGTACATCCTCTCGGTCGACCGCTATCAGATCGAGGTCATGGACCATCTGGACGAGCTTCCCGCCACAGGCGCCGTCATCTTCTGCACCTTCCCCAAGGTGCGCGATGGCGTTGGATATCCCGCACGCGTTTTCGCGGTCTGTCCCGCAGCGTAAGCTCCACGCGTCCATTCATTTAAAAATCGCCACCCTGCATGCACAAGGTGCGCTGGCGGCATACAATCCATCAGGCGCCCCTTACGCGGGCACCTTTTATATGGGGAGATAATTCACATGCAGATCAACAAGGTCACCTTTATCGGCAAGGGCGGCGTCGGGCTACTCTACGGCAGTATGATCGCCCAGGCACTCGGTAACGACGCCGTCGAATACGTTATGGATGACGCCCGTTTTGAGCGTCACGCGGGCGATGCGCTCACCGTCAATGGCAAGCCCTGTGCGCTCAAGTCCGTCCGCGCCAGCGAGGCAACGCCCGCCGATCTGGTCATTCTCACGGTCAAGACGACTGGACTCAACCAAGCACTCAAGACTATGGAGCGCGTCGTGGGACCCAATACGCTCATCGCCTCGCTGTGTAACGGCATTACGAGCGAGCAGAAGATTGCCGAGCGCTTTGGCTGGGAGCATACCGTTCTTGGTATTTGCCAGGGCATGGACGCCGTGTTCCTCAACGGAGAGCTCACCTTTACCAATGCGGGCGAAATCCGCTTTGGCGCGGCGGCCGGCACTGAGCTCGCAACCGTCACCGCCATCGACGAGCTCTACACGCGCTGCGGCATCGCCCATACCGTCGAGAGCGACGTTACGCACCGCATGTGGGCCAAACTCATGCTCAACGACGGCATCAACCAGACGTGCATGGCCTACGGCGGGACCTACGGAAGCGCCACGGAGCCGGGCTCCGAGCAGCGTCGCTGCTTTGTTTCTGCCATGCGCGAAACGCTTGCGGTCGCCAACGCCGAGGGCATTGAGCTGACCGAGGCAGACCTGACGCAGATGGTGCACCTCATCGAGGGAATCGACCCCGCCGGTATGCCCTCAATGGCGCAGGACCGCATCGCACAACGAAAAACCGAAGTCGAGGAGTTCGCGGGCACCATTTGCCGCCTGGCCGTCAAACACGATATCCAAGTGCCGCAAAACGATTGGCTCTATCAGCGCATCCGCGATATCGAGAAAAGCTGGTAGCGCCCGGCTCACCACGTCAACAGGCTCAACAGCAAAGCCGCCACAAGGAGCACTCCCCTTACGGCGGCTTTCATCTTCATCTATAACCAGTAGTCGATGTCCCGACGGTTAGAGCTGCGACTCCGACGCCTGGTCCTCATCGTCGCGACAAAGGACTACACCCGCACTTCCCAGCAGTGCGGCCGCGATCAACGCACTGACCACGATAGAGGCAGCCCCACAAGACCCCTGCATGCCCACAACGAGCGCGGCCGTAGGACCAAGGCAGCCAAGCACCAATGCGACGGCGGCAATAGCAATATCTCGAGCGTTCACAAGACCACTTCCTCCACGAGAAAGACCTTATTTCTCATGAACTAGTGTGCCCCGCGCCCATATGCGCGGCGTACTGCCACGGTAAGCGCTCTGTTAACTCAAACGCATACATAGAACGGGCGTCCTTACGTTGCCCTAAAGCTCGGTAAAGACGCCCGTCCGTCAAATATCCGTGATGCAGAAAAATTCCCAGCCAGTGTAGTAATCGGTGGTTCCGGCAGCGCAGCCGGAGTCATAGACCTTGCACTCGCCCTTGGACCCGGTAAACGTGGAGCCCTGGGCCTTATCGCCCGCGGCAACGACGTAGTAGCCATCGGAATCGCGCCAAAAGCCCTCGGCGTCCTGCGTCCATTCGCCCGTGCGGTGGTGATACAACACGTTGCTGCTGTAATAAGTCTCGCGGCGGCCGTTATAGTTATTGACGCCGCTCGAGCGCGTCAGGCCCGAGCCGTTCGCGTAATACGCAGCAGACGCGTAAGACGAGCCGGAGCCGGCGTTGTAATACGAAGCCTGAACGGCCTCAGCGGCCTCGGCGTCGGCAGCCTCGAGCGCCTCGCGCTTGGCATCCTCTAGCGTAGAGCGAAGCTCGTCGAGCTCGGTCGACTTGGCGTCGCCCTCCCCCATCGTCAACAGGCTACTCGCGCCGTCGATGCAGCCCTGCAACACAGCGCGCTCGTCATCGGTAGCATAGTCGCCATACATATTCATAATGATCTGAGCGCGCATCTCCAGGGAATCGCGCTTCGCCCCCATCGAGGCGTTCCACTCCTGCATAGAGCCGTAACCGTCACCGCGGTAGTCGACGGGCTGCACCAGCGTCGCCTCGGACGGCGTAGATCCGACCGTATCGGATAGTGTTGCCGCGTGGGCAT
>CAJLAN010000057.1 GCA_905204635.1 uncultured Collinsella sp.
CGGCGGCGACACAGCGCTTGAGGTGCGCGCCCTCGTCGACGTTGAAGCTCTTCTGCTTGCTCATAGAATCATTCCCTTCACTATTGTTTTCGCTGAGTCGAGCACGATGCCCGCCGCATCACCCCTGATCGCGGCCGATACGGCGGCTGCGAGCGCCCTCGCGAGCGCGCGCTCGGCCTTCTGGCCGACTTCGTCTGACAGGTCCTTCTTGCCTTTGGGACCCTCTGTTGCGGACGTGAGCGCTTTGGCAAGGGCCCTGCCCACAGCAACGGGGGCTTTTGCCATGGAAAGCGCGTAGGACGGGCACGACCGGAGGCATCTCTCCGGGATGGGCCCGCGCTCGCGGACGGCTTCTCGCGCCCCCTCCAGGTCTTTTCCGGTGACGCAAGCGCGGACCTCGCCGACGAGCGGCCTCATGCGCTTGCGCTCCGTTGCGGGCCCGTCGTCCGGCCTTGCGGACCTTATCGGTTCCCTTTCGGGGTCCGTTGCCCGGTCGGGTGCGATGACCCTCAGCAGGGCGTTGCCCTGGCGCGCGCGTAGCTCGTGCATGGCGTCGTTCAAGTAGCGGTCCTGCGCAACACCTTCGAGCCCCTTGAGGCCGGCGCAGCGCTCCACGGACTCGCGGTAAGCCGCGCCCGCCTCCTTGATTTCAGGGTGCCTCGACCCTGCTTCCTCGATTGCGGCATCGACGGCCTTGGCGACATCTGGGTGCCAGCGGCGGAGGTGCGCGTAGGAGATGCGGCCGTCCGCAGGCAGCGTGACGCCAATCTCATCGGCGGGGATATGGCGGACGGCGTCGACCACCCGCGACCTCGCGAGGTCGCGGGCCTCGTGCTCGGCCGCGAGCGCCGGGGCCAGGGCCGCGTCGGTGAGCGCGTTCCTTGCCCGGTCGAGCCTGCTGCGGGCCATGAGCGAATCGAACGAGCCGTCGGACGACCAGGCAATAACGTGCACGTGCTTGGAATTCGGGTGGTTCTCGTGCTCGGCGGCTACCCAACGGACGCTGGACTCGGGGATGCCCATTGCCTCGGCAAGCGCCGGCGTGAGGTTTCGGCGGCAGAAGCGCTGCCAGTCCTCCTTGCATGCGAGATCGAGCTCGCACGCCTCGTCCCTGCGGACGCTGAGCACAACGGTGGCAATCGCACCGTCGGCCTTTTCGAGCTCCCTGCGGGCCGTGCGGAGCTGGACGGCCCCGTTCTGGTCGAAGAGCGCGGTCGACCCGGGCCTCTCGGCGCAGTAGCCGACGATCCCCATCCTCTCGGCGAGCTCGGAGCGCCTGAGGTCGTCGACGGTGGCGGATTTGTCGGCCCCCTCGCGCGTGGCGACGTACTCGACGTTGTTGGTGATGACGGCGGAACGCCCGCGCGACCCGGAGAGGTGCACACGGGCGTTCACGACGAGGCTGCTACGACTTGCCATCTGAAAGGCGCTCCCTCGCCTCCGAGAGCGTCATGCCGCGCTGCATGAGGCCGGCCTGCTTGTCGTAGGCGGCGTAGATGTCCGAGGCGCTCACGCCGTCCAGGCCATTGAACGTGCCCTTCTCGATCTCGACGGCGGCGATTGCCGCGACGATCGAGGCACGCGTGGCGCGGTGCACAACGCGCGCGATGCGGTCCTCCTGCTCGGCGTTGCGCTCGCCGAGCGTGCGGTCGAGTTGCTCCAGCAGCGGCTGCATGACGCCGCGCAGATAGGTTCCGAGCTCGGTGGAGTAGAGCGCCAGGCCGTCGGAGGCGAGCCCGGCGGCGATGAGCTCGCGGGCGGCTGCACTGTCGCTAAGATCCTTTGAAACCCCGTAGGCGTGGAGGCGGCGATACGCCTTGTTAGGGAGTCGGAGGCTCATGACCTTCGACCCGTCTTTTCCGATGGCCATCTTAGAGTCCCTCGTTCGGGAGGGGCGCGCCGACAGCGCGGAGGGCGGCGATGTTCTCGGGCGTGCGCTCGTAGGTCTTAGGCCAGAAGGTGACGGGCATCATGGCGAGGTCATCGCGGGGGATGCCGTAGGCGAAGAGGTAGGCCTCGATGGCGTCGCCGTATTCTGCATCGTTGACGCGGTAGGCATCGGTGAAGAAGATGCCGGTCGGGTCGTCGTTGCTGCCTTTGACGAAGTAGACGCCGTTCCCGCCTTCCTTGAACGGGTTCAGAATCTTGAAATCAGGCTTCGCGTAGTAGGCGATTCCTGCACGGACGATGCGCGTGAAGCCCGGATGCTCGACGGGCCGCGCCGCGCGTGCGAAGCCCAGGTCGGGGTCGGACTCCAGCAGATGGGAGAGCACGGAGCCGACGGCGTCGTCCTTGTGCTTGGGGACGGTCCCGAGGAGGTCGTCGAGATGCGATTTGGTTTTCTTGACAAGTTCCATCATGGTTTTCCTCTCTGCCGGTGCCGTATGGGTACCGGCGGTTCATTTGATGGTCTTTGCTGGTGATGCTTCTAGCTGCGGCGAAACGTTGCGGTGCCGAAGGTGCCAAAGAACAGGAAAGAGTTTCTGGGCCTATGGCACCTTTGGCACCATCGAGAGACTTTGCAGGTGAGGGGGGCGACCGAGGTGCCGCAACGGCATGTTGCGGCACCTCTATCGGCCCTAATCCGTCTCCCGGTACACCCAACAGCGCTGCTTTCCGTACGGGGGACAGAGGCGCTTGTTGCCCGGGGCCCATCCCGGGCACTGCGACGACAGGATGCGGCTGACCATCTTGCAGTTGGCCTTGGTCTTCTCGAGGTGGAGGGCCTTGTCGAGGATCTCGAACGTGCACATGGGACGGTCGGTGTTGCCGGGGAGATACGCGAGGACCTTCTGCACGCAGGGGTCCTCCTCGACGAAGCGTCCGCGCTGTGCGGCCGCCTCGGTCTCCATCTCAGGTGTTAGGACGGTCGAAAAGCGGACATCGCCCGTCCTCATCCACGTGCGGGCCTCTGCCCATGCCTGGCGGATTGCGGCCGGGAAGTCCTCATCGAAGACGGACTTCTCAGTGCGCTCGATGCCGCAGAGCAACGGGAGGAAGCGCCTTGCGCCGCTTGAGCGCTCGCGTATAAAGTCTGCCTCGTTCGTGGTACCGACTAAGACAACGCGCCGGGGAAACGCCTCCGTCCTGCGGCAATAGGCCCCTCGGAACTCATCGACCTGACGGGTGACCCCAGCCTTCACGCTCTCGATAGAGCGCTCGGACATCCCGTTGAGCTCGGGGACCTCGACGATCCATTTGCCCCGGTTCTGCTCGCCCGTGAGCTTGACGTCGCCGAGGTTGATCACGGAGTCCGTGAAGTACTCGTCGCGGATGGCGAGGCCTCGGGCGAAGGACGACTTGCCGATACCCCCGGCGCCGCACAGGATGGGCATGTAATCGGCCTTGCAGCCCGGGCTGTAGGCGCGGGCGATGCCCTCGCAGAACAAGATGCGCTCGACCTCCGAGACGTATACGCTCCTCTCCGCACCAAGGTAGACATTGAGGAGCGTCCCTACGCGCGGGATGCCGTCCCAGGTGAGGGCGTCGAGCATGGCGACGAGCGGATCGTAGGCATTGTCCTCGGCGACGATGGTCAATGCGAGCAACATGAACTTCTCCTTCTGGAGGGAGATGGTCTGCTGGAGGAGGGCGAAGAGCCGCGCGTCGTCGCTGTCGCGCCACCGGCGTTCCCTCGCATCCGCGTCCCAGGGCAGAGGGCCGGTCTTGAAAAGCTCGTTTGCGAGCCGGTTGTAGCCGACGTTCAAGGGGAGGGACTTGAGCTCCTCGACGATCTCGTTGACCGTCGGCGGGGAGCGGCGCTCTGGAGGCTGCGGCCCAAGGACGTCGTCGTGCTTCTGCGCACCCATCAGGCCACCTCCTCGCGAGACTGGGGGCGTCGTGGGCCGTTGATGGGGCAGGCACTGCCGAAGACGAGCACTTCGAGCCGGCTAAGGCGAAGCTCCGTGTCGACCAGACGCTCGACCAGCTCTTCCTCTGTCAGGGGATGGTCGAGGCCGTGGTCGCGCAGGATGGTGCGGCGCCGGGCGGAATTCATCATGCTAAGATTCATCGATGGGGTCCTCCTTATGTGTGGACTCATGATTTTGGGCGACGGCCGAGCTTTGGTCGGGGAGGCCGTCGTCTATCCCGAGGTTTGCGATAAGTGCGTCTTCGAGTTCCACGGGGGAGCGCTCAGGCGCGAACGATTCGGCGAAGGCGGCAAGCGTCTCAAGCGACTCGACGAGCTCGTCGTCCATGTCTGCCGCGCGCCGGATACGCCGGAGTTCCGTTACGACGGGCCCCACGCGCTCCTTGACCGCCTTGCGCATGCGGGTGGTCGCGACCACGGTGAAAGTGCCCTCAAGCAAGCATTTCGTGATGTACTCCTGCTTTGACAGGCTACTCAGGGCGACGCGGAGGTCGAGCTGGTCCGCCTCTGCGGGCGACATGCGGAAGGCGATGGTCTTGCAGCGGCGGCGCCCCTTGGCGTCCATAATCGGCTTAGACATCCGACATCATCCCATCAAGGGCCTCCACTAGATCGTGCTGCGTCGAGGGGAAGAGATGCGAGTACATCTCCGTGACCTCGGCGGTCTCGTGGCCCATGCGATCGGCGATCGCCGTGGGCGAGTAGCCGCTGTTGACGAGGGCGCTCACGTGGGAGTGGCGGATGTCGTGGATACGGATGCGCTTCACGCCCGAGAGCTCGCAACCCCTCTTCATCTCATGCGACAACGCATGTTTTGTGATGGGGAAGAGTCGGTCGGTAGGAACGATTTCGGGATGCGCTGCCAGATAGTCGCGCAGTTCCTCGCGAAGGAGGCTCGGCATGACAATGTCGCGCTTCGAGGCTCGCGTCTTGGGTGGGCCGATAACGTCCTCGCCCTTGACGCGGGCATAGGAGCGGCGGATGCGGATGACGTTGAGCCCGAAGTCGATGTCCTCCGGACGAAGGGCAAGGAGCTCGCCCTCGCGGCAACCCGACAGATAGAGCGTCAGGAAAGCGAGGTAGATGAGGGGCTTATCCTCGATGGCCTGGGAGAAGAGCTTGAACTCGGTAGGGGTCCAGTAGAGCATCTCCTTCTCGGGACGCTTGGAGCCGACCTTTCCCGCCGCCAGCATGGGGTTCTGGGGCAAGCGGTAGAAGCGGACGGCGTGGTTGAAAATGGCTGAGAACTGGTTGCAGATGGTGTGGAGATAGCTCTGCGACAGGCCCTGCTCAAGGAGCCAATTCTCCCAACGCACAACGTCTGCGGCCTTGACGTCGCAAAGGCGCATCTTACCGAAGACCGGGAGGATGTACTTGTCGATGATGGCATCCTTGGTGAGCTTGGTTCCAACGCGCAGCCGAGGGTAGACGTCGCGGGTGTACATGGTCTTGACGAAGGCCTCGACGGTGATCTCGACGCGCTCGTTGCAGGACGCGAGGAAGTTGCGCTCCCAAGCGACGGCCTCCTTCTTGGAAGCGAATCCGCGCTTCGTCTTCTTGTGGCGCTCGCCTAAAGAGTTGCGGTACCAAGCCTCGACCGTCCAGGTCCCGCGCTTCTTGTCTCGGTTAACTGACATGGGCCATCGCCGCCCTCTGCTTGGAAGGGGCGGAGAGAAGCCGTGCCTCGAAGTACGAGCGCTGAACCTTCCCGGGGATGGTCATGATTCCCTGAGCTGCAAGTTCTGCATTCAAGGTCTTAATCAGCTTGAACGCATAAGACTTGCTCATGCCCGTGATCTCGGCAACCTCCTCCGCGCCGATAAGCTGACGTGTCATATGTAGTCTCCTTTCCAGAGCGGGGCACCGATTGCCCCTCGTCTTGATTATGTACAAAAAACGTATGACGTACTACGGAAAGTGTAATTGTGCAGATTAAGTCACATCTCCTACATTTTTTGTATGCATGAGATTTCGCATGTAGACTTGAGAACAGTATTTCTTCGGAGGTGTATCTGGATGACTGCCGTCGATCGCATCGGTGCTGCCAAAGAGACCCTGACGTCATTTGTGGCCGATAGGGAGTGGGAACAAACGAGCAAGCGCTGGGGGAGGCTACGGCTGTCCGAGAAACTGCTCCGCCTCCGTTCGGCGCGAAAATGGACACGAAAGGTCGCCGCTCAGGCGGCAGGCATTTCGGAGTCGGCCTTGAGGAACTACGAGCTCATGAAGTCTGCCCCGAAGGAAGAGCATTTGGAGGGGCTTGCGAACGCCTATGGCATACGGGCTGAGGCGCTCCATTTTTATGATTTCAACGATACTGACCTGATTGCTCAGGCTTTTTTCCAATTTGCCGCGACATATGGGTTCGAGCCTGTTGCAAACGAGCGCTATTCAGCGCTCAAGCCGACTTCGCCTTTCATGGAGTCTTTTCTAAAGAAGTGGGCAGCTCAGTATGCTCAAATTGAGAGCGACTCCGATCGAGACGACTATGAAAGATGGAAGGACAACTTCTCAGCCGACTTTGATCCGTCCCAGTTCCCCCTCCGATACGAATATGATCCACGAGATTCTTGGGTGCCGATTACGCCTTGGCAAAATAGGATGCAGTCCAAGAAGCTGCCCGAGCTAAGGGCGCGGTGTACCCCTGCAAAGACCCAGCTGGATTTGGCCCGAGAGGCTGATCTCTCCCTCGCAACGCTACGTTCGTATGAACAGGGGGCTAGGGTGCCGAAATATGCGGCGCTTCAAAAACTGTCCAGCGCTCTTGAGGTGAAGAGGGGAGCGCTTGTATTTACCGATTTCGGTAGTCCTGTTCAAGCTGCTCATGCGCTATTTCAGCTCTCGGCTTCATATGGATTGATTCCGCTTCAACTGGAAGAGGGGCCGGCGCTTCTAGCGAGAGCGCCTGTTCCCGACTCTTTTCTTTTTGAATGGGCGAAGAGGTACGAAACGCGCGTGAAGCAGGCCGATGAATACGACGAGTGGCTTGATCAGTTCGACTATTTCGAGCACGATAAGTCCGATGGCTATGTCGAGAAGTTCCGGCAGCATGAGATACGCCAACCGAACGGTTCATCGCTTATTGACGGCTATGTCTATAGCGATTTCTGTCCCTTTGACGAGCGATTTAAGAAGGGGTATGCCCTGCCCTAATTGTGGTCAGATTAGCCGGCGTGAGGACCAAATGAGTATCAAACGGCGATGGGAGAATGCCTGATAGAACGGACTGAGGTAAAACGAGCGCCTCATTTACCTGCGGCACCCGTTATCGAGTGGGAGTAGGCTGACAGGGTTCTGACCTGTATTTTTGAGTGCCGCACTGTGCTGCTGAGTTTCGTTTCGTACGAGAGTCATGGCAAAGCCGCCAGCGACGGCGGTGAGTAAATACGGTAATCTGGCCTCCGTTCCCGCGTTGGGACGGAGGCTTTTTCTTTGCCGTTTTACTCCCTTTCACCTGCGATTTCGCGATTTACTCCCCGTATTTCAAGACGACAAGGCACGGGGCGGTATTCGGAGGAACGGGAGTAAAGATTTATCCCGAATGAGTAGACGCGCGATTTTTGTCCCCGAGAACGAAACGAGGCCGTTTCGGGGCCCGTGAAACTCAAATCGAACTCAACGGGCGTTTTTACGGTCTCCGTACGGCGTTTCCCCAGGTGGTTAATGGGGAGTAAAGAATCTCGCCGCCTCAATGAAAACGGGAGTAATCAGGGGAAATGCCGCAGTGTACTGCCGTGTGCCGCCATGTAAGCCACCGCGTCATTTACTCCCCATTTACGCTTGAAATGCCTTTGCATGCAATGGGGAGTAAAAACTCAGCTTACGCAGGAGCGAGCGGAGCTCACCGCCTAGCCTGGCGTCCTGATTCGGTTGCGTTGATTGCGAAATGCGGGGAGCCGTTACAGCAAGGCTTTCCAGTCCTCGTACTCGTCGGCGTCGATCTCGCCGTTCTCGAGCCGTGCGCGCTTCTCTGCCCACAACTCGATCGCCATCGCGGCTTTGGGCGCGTGCGGCGCCTTGGGGTTCAGGGAGAGGCCCGAACCGTCGGCTGAGGGAACTATGCCGAAGGAGTCTTCGAGCCGCACGAGCAGCGACATGAGGTCGCCTGCGGTCTCGACGCCGTAATCCTTGAGGGCGTTGACGGACACGCCGAGCGCTGCGGCGATGGACTCGAGCAGCTCGGGCTTGTCCATCAGCAAATCCTATCAGCGGCTCAAGGGCAAGGACGTGATTACCACTCCTAAGACGAAAAAGAGCAACCGTGTCATTAAGATGCCCAAATTCCTCTGTGGAGAGATGGAGGACTACTTAAAGATGTTTTACAGCACCGGGGCAAATGAACGGATTTTCCCTGTCAGCAAGCACTATCTCCACCATGAAATGGACAGAGGTACGAAAGCGGCGGGAGTGAAGCGGATCAGAATTCACGACCTCCGACATTCACACATTTCCCTGCTGATTGATATGGGCTTCACCGCCCTGGCAATCGCTGACCGGGTGGGGCATGAGAGTATCGATATCACCTACCGCTACGCCCATCTGTTTCCTACAAGGCAGACGGAGATGGCGGACAAACTGGACTTTGAAAGGATGGGAACGTAACCATGTCACTGAAAAACCGAGACAACAAAAATCGCTGGAGGAACAAGACCGTGGCCTTCCGGGTGTCCCCGGAGGAAGATGAACAGATCGAGGCCGCTGTGCGGCTCTCCGGCCTGACAAAGCAGGACTACATCACAAGACGCCTCCTGTGCCGGGACGTAGTGGTACAGGGTAATCCCAAGGTCTACAAAGCCCTGCGTGACCAGCTTGCCGCCGTTCTGGACGAACTGCGGCGGG
>CAJLAN010000058.1 GCA_905204635.1 uncultured Collinsella sp.
TCGGGTGTGGCGCTCGACGATGCCGTGGCGCAGCTTACCGAGCTGGGCTTTAAGCATCTGGTGTATACCGACATCGCGCGCGATGGCATGCAGACGGGCATCGACGTGGCGGCGTATCGCCATGTGTCCGAGGTCGCGGGCTTTCCCGTCGTGGCTTCGGGCGGTATCTCGACGCTCGACGACATCCGTGCGCTGGCCGCGGTGGGTGAGGGCGCGATTGAAGGTGCCATTACCGGTCGCGCGCTCTACGAGGGCAACTTTACGCTGGTACAGGCGCTGGCCGCCGCCCGAGGGGAGGAGTAGACCATGCTTACCAAACGCGTAATTCCCTGCTTGGACGTCAAGGACGGCCGTGTGGTCAAGGGCGTCAACTTTGTGAGCTTGCGCGATGCGGGCGACCCGGTGGAGCTGGCCCGCGCCTACGACCGCGAGGGTGCGGACGAGGTCGTATTTTTGGACATTACCGCGACGAGCGACAACCGTGCGACGACCATCGAGATGGCGGCGCACGCGGCCGAGGAGCTGGCCATTCCCTACACCGTGGGCGGCGGCTTTCGCGACCTGGCGGGCCTGCCGGTGCCGACAAGGTATCGCTCAACTCTGCCGCCGTGCGCGACCCGTCGCTGATCAGCCAGGCTGCCGCGGCGTTTGGTAGCCAAGCCGTGGTCGTGGCGATCGATGCCAAGCGCGTCGGTTTGCCCGGAGCATCCGGTGCCGACAAGTGGGAGGTTTTTACCGCAGGAGGCCGCAACGCCACGGGCATCGACGCGGTGGCGTGGGCCGAGGAAGCGGCTCGTCGCGGCGCCGGCGAGATCTTGCTGACCAGTATGGATCGCGACGGCACCAAGGCCGGATTTGACCTGGCGCTCACCCGCGCCGTGGCGCGCGCGGTGCCGATTCCGGTGATCGCGAGCGGCGGTGTGGGCACGCTCGAGCATTTTGCCGAGGGCGTGATCGAGGGCGAGGCCGATGCCGTGCTGGCGGCAAGCGTCTTTCACTTTGGAACCTTCAGCATTCGCCAGGTGAAGGAGTATATGGCGTCGCAGGGTATTCCTGTGAGGTTGGACTTTTAGCGCTGCGGCTTTCCGCCCTTCCGGCTCCAACCCTCCTCGCGTACTTAAGTACGCGTCGTCGGGCTTGTCGCTCGGAATCTCGGGCACCTGGACAACCCTCGCCGACCTGTGGGGTTTCGTTTATGACTTGGGAGAAATGATGACTGAGGTAATAGAAGCGTCTGATCTTACGTACGACGCCCGTGGGCTGATTCCTTGTGTGGTTCAGCAGTATGACACCGGCGAGGTGCTTATGGTTGCCTGGATGAATGAGGAATCGGTGGGGCTGACGCTCAAGACCGGTACCACGTGGTTTTGGAGCCGCAGTCGCCAGGAGCTCTGGAACAAGGGCGTGACGAGCGGCAATATGCAAGCGGTCAAGGAGCTCTGGGCCGACTGCGATAGCGATACGCTGTTGGTCAAGGTTGACTCTCCGGGCCCGGCTTGCCACACCGGCAACCGTACCTGCTTCTTTAAGAAACTCGCGTAGGGCGGGCGCTCGATTAGACGCTCGGCCACCAGAAAGGATTGAACTATGGGTGTGCGCACCGCAAACGTTCAGGATGGAAATATCGGTGAGACGCTGACAGGTCTGGCCGAGGTGATTCACGGTCGTCGTGATGCATCGCCGCAGGAGAGCTATACCGCGCGTCTGCTGACCGACGTCGAGGATGAGCTGCTCAAGAAGCTTGCCGAGGAGGCGAGCGAGGTGATCATGGCCTGCAAGGATAACGATCACGACCACATCCGCTACGAGGCCGGCGACCTGGTCTACCACCTGCTCGTGACGCTTGAGCGCTACGGTATCACCCTCGACGAGCTTGCCGGCGAACTCAACGCCCGCCGTCACTAGTCATTTGGGACGTTCTTAAACGACTAGTTAGGCGAGGGGCGTGGACTCCCATTCTCCGGTGAGGTGGGGGATGTCGAAGGTTCTATAACCGCAGTCGTAGGCGTGGGCCTGGGCCTCGCGGATGATCCAGCAGATATCACAGGCGCGGTGCGCGTCCGAGCCAAAAGTGATCGGCACCTCGGCATGGGCAAAGCAGCGCAAAAGACCGGTTGCGGGGTAGTAGTCGTCGAGCCCCTTGCGCGGTGCGGCGGTCGAGACCTCAACGCGGCGGCCCGTATCGTGCGCGCACTCGGCCAACTGCTGCCAAAACGGTGCGGGGTCAAAGTCGGGCGCAAAGCCTTCCTTCGAAAAGCGCATGACCAGGTCGGGGTGAGCCATCACATCAAAGTTGAGCGGGCTCTCGCAGGCGCGGCACCAGTCATCGACATAGCGCTCCCACACGCCGCGCACGCCTAAGTTTTCCCAAACATGCAGATTGGCGTCATCGTCGATCCAGCCGCAGCGCGAATCGGGCGTATCGGGACGAGCGACGTCCTCCGTCCCCGCCGTGCCCGCAGCACCTGCCGCAATATCGCCTGGGTTGCCAATCCAATGCACGCTGCCCAGGCGCACGACGGCGCCCTGGGACCAGCGCTCAACCAAAGGCTCGCAGCCCTCGTACCAATCGCATTCAAAGCCATAGATAAGCTCGAGCTCCGGCGCAATCTGCGCGGCAAGCTTGCGAGCATCCTCAAAAGCCAGACGATGTGCCGGCAGGTCGCCCTCGACAACCTGCACTTCGCAGTTGGCATCCATGCTGGCGGGTAAGGTGAGGTGGTCGGTCGAGACCATGATCCGGCAGCCAGCGGCCGCGGCAGCGCGGACGTTTTCCTCAAACGAGGCATGTCCGTCCGAAAACGAGGTGTGGGTGTGGCAATCGACCAGCGGGCAAGCAGACATGGCAGCTCCTTTGCATTTGGCTAATCCGCTCCATTGTAATGGCGCGGCCCCCGATGCGACGAGCGCACCGGGGGCCGAAATCGACTGGAAAGGGTGCGCGGTGCGGCTCTACTCCAATACATGTACATCAGCCTCCAAAAGCTGCAAAAAATGACATGTTTGGAGGCTGACGTACACGTTTGGATGGGGGCGAGGGCGGCGACGGACGAAAGTCACGCTTGTGCCACGTCCGATGTGCTAGCGTTTGGATGAACAAAACGAGCCCGCGCGGAAAGGAGCCGGACCGTATGCCATGCGATAGCACATCCCCGCTGTCCCGCGAGACCGATGCGCCCGAAACCATCGTCAAGCTGGAGTGCGATATTGACGACGCGTCGCCCGAGGTGCTCGCCTACGCTGCCGACCGCCTGCGCGAGGCGGGTGCGCGCGAGGTGCATTGGCTGCCCCTCTATTGCAAGAAAGGCCGCCCCAGCTGGCAGCTACAGGTAATCTGTGCTCACGAGGATATCGAGCGCCTGCAGACGATTATCTTTTTGGAAACCACGACCAACGGCATTCGTCGCCAGGTCATGGAGCGCGTTTGCCTACCACGCCGCTTTGAGCAGGTGACGACGCCATGGGGCGAGGTGTTCGTCAAGGTGGCCACCCTGCCCGACGGCAGCGAGCGTGCGGCGCCCGAGTACGAGGACTGTGCCCGTCTCGCCCGCGAGCATAACGTGCCGCTCCAGCGCGTGATGCAGGCGGCACAAGCCGCGGCACTGCGATTTGAGTGACACAGGTTAACGACGCGCCGCACCAATCCCATTAACCCCACCGAAAGGATCTCCCCATGAAATACCTCATCGCCTCCGACATCCACGGCTCGGCATACTGGGCCGAGCGCCTCTGCGCCGCCATCGAGTCCGAGCAGCCTGACCGCATCGTCCTGCTGGGCGACCTGCTCTACCACGGTCCGCGCAACGACCTGCCGCGCGATTACGCCCCCAAGCGCGTAATCCCGCTGCTCAACGCCCTGGCCGACCGCATCATCGCGGTGCGCGGCAACTGCGATGCCGAGGTCGACCAGATGGTGCTCGACTTCCCCGTCATGGCCGACTACGCCACGCTGTTCGACGAGACCGGCCGCGAGCTGTTCCTGACGCACGGCCATGTCTTTGGCGCCGGCATGCACAACAGCGTTGACCACGCGCCCGCGCTGCCCGAGGGCTCCGCACTCGTCTACGGTCATACGCACATCAAGGTCAACGAGGCAAGCGAGGCGCACCCGGGCCTGTGGCTCTTCAACCCCGGCAGCGTGAGCATCCCCAAGGACGGCACGCACAGCTGCGGCATCTACGAGGGCGGTACGTTCCGTCACGTGATCCTGGAGGAGGAATAACCATGGCGCAGCACATGGCTCAGCAAAATGCCGAGGGCTCGCGCGATCTGTCCACGCTGGTAGACGCGTCAGTCGAGCTGCAGCATCTGGTGCAGACCATCTGGCGTCTGCGTCAGCCCGATGGCTGCCCGTGGGACCGTGAGCAGACGCACCGCAGCATCGGCAAGAACATGATCGAGGAGGCCTACGAGGCACTCGACTGCATCGAGGCGGACGACGCGGTTCACCTACGCGAGGAGCTGGGCGACGTGCTCATGCAGGTGGTGTTGCATGCGCAGATCGCGGCGGACGCCGGCGAGTTCACGCTGGCCGACGTGGCGCGCGATATCGACGCCAAGCTCATTCGCCGCCATCCGCACGTGTTTGGCGATGCGGATGCCGATAACTCCGACGAGGTGCTCAAGATCTGGGATGAGGTTAAGCTTGCCGAGAAGGCTGCCAAGGACCAGGCCGCGGCGGCGGGCGAGGCTGCGCCCGAGGGCCTGCTCGACGCCGTGCCCACGCACTTGCCGGCGCTGATGCAGGCTCAGAAGGTGTCGCGCAAGGCGCCTGCCGTGGGCTTTGAGTGGGAGACGGTCCAGGATGTGTGGGACGAGGTCGCCGAGGAGCGTGCCGAGTTTGAGGCCGAGGCCCCTGGCTCGCCCGAGCGCGAAATGGAGTTTGGCGACCTGCTCTTTGCCTTGGTCAACGTCGCGCGCAAGGAGGGTATCGACGCCGAGAGCGCCCTGCGCGCCAGCACGGCAAAGTTCCGCCGCCGCTGGGCCGCGATGGAGCAGATGGCGGCCGATGCTCACGTGGATCTTGCCGAGCTTTCGACCCACGGCCTCAACGACCTGTGGGATGCCGCAAAGGCGGAGGAGTAAGACTGCGGGAACGACGGGCCGACACGCCTTATCGTCCCCGCTAAATTTTTCGAAAATCAAGTGTATCCCTCGGCTAACTTAGGGCATAATGCAAAAAGTGCGACATGGCTAACTTACGGAGACGCACCGACGGTGCACGGTCAGCCGGTCGCTTGCATCCACTACGTTTCCAAGTGAGAGGGAGACAACATGAGCGATATTTTGGACGTCTACGGTCGCGAGGTGCTCGACAGCCGCGGCAATCCCACCGTCGAGGTCGAGGTCGTGCTCGAGGACGGCAGCTTTGGCCGCGCAATGGTGCCTTCGGGTGCTTCGACCGGCGCCTTTGAGGCCTGCGAGCTGCGCGACGGCGACAAGGGTCGCTACCTGGGCAAGGGCGTTTCGCAGGCCGTCGAGCACGTCAACAACGAGTGCGCTAACGCCGTCGTGGGCCTCGACGCCTTCGACCAGCGCGCCGTCGATGCCGCACTGATTGCCGCCGACGGTACGCCCAACAAAACCAAGCTCGGCGCCAACGCCATTCTGGGCGTGTCGCTGGCCGTTGCCCGCGCTGCGGCAGAGTCGGCGGGCCTGTCGCTGTACCAGTACCTGGGCGGCGTCAACGCTCACCTGCTGCCCACGCCCATGATGAACATCCTCAACGGCGGCGTGCATGCCGACAACAACGTCGACTTCCAGGAGTTCATGATTATGCCCGTGGGCGCTCCGAGCTTTGCCGAGGGCCTGCGCTGGTGCGCCGAGGTCTACCACACCCTCAAGGGCGTGTTGCACGAGGCCGGCCTGGGCGGCGGCGTGGGCGACGAGGGCGGCTTCGCGCCCAACCTTAAGACCAATGCCGAGCCGTTCGAGTACATCACCAAGGCCGTCGAGAAGGCTGGCTTTAAGCCCGGCGTCGACTTCATGTACGCCATGGACCCGGCCTCGACCGAGTTCTACAACGCCGAGACCGGCATGTACGAGCTCAAGGGCGAGGGCGTTGAGTATACGAGCGCTCAGATGGTTGATTACTGGGAGAAGCTCGTCGACACCTATCCCATCATCTCCATCGAGGACGGCATGGCCGAGGAGGACTGGGACGGCTGGGTTGAGCTCACCCGCCGCATTGGCAACAAGGTGCAGCTGGTGGGCGACGACCTGTTCGTCACCAACACCGAGCGCCTCAAGAAGGGCATCGAGCTGGGTGCCGCCAACGCGATCCTGGTCAAGGTCAACCAGATCGGCACGCTCACCGAGTCGCTCGAGGCCATCGAGACCGCCAAGGAGGCCGGTTACGCCTGCATCGTGAGCCACCGCTCCGGCGAGACCGAGGACTCCACGATCGCCGACCTGGTCGTGGGCGTCAACGCCGGCCAGATCAAGTCGGGCGCCCCGTGCCGCAGCGACCGTATCGCCAAGTACAACCAGCTCATCCGCATCGAGGACGAGCTCGAGGGCAGCGCGCGCTACGCCGGCAAGGCCGCGTTCTACAACATTCGCTAGGCACGCGGAGGTCGCGGGGGCGGGGAAGACTCGGATTTGCCTTGCTCCAGCCGGGCGCTGTTGAGCACCATTGGGCGCTGGGCCATATGACTCAGCGCCTTTTTTATGTCGAGCAAAGGCTGGCGAAGGCGGTGCGGGCGCTCGTGCTATAACTAGAATACTTAGCGCAAACAAACCTCAACCGCACAAGGCGCACATGGATCAGATTTACGACAACAGGTACTATTCCGCCGGTTCGCGTGAGCCGTCGCCTCGCCGTGCGCGCACGGTGCAGCTCGGTGGGTCCGCCTACGCCGGCGCCGACCGCTCCATGCAGCGCCCGACAAGTACCTCGCGCCCCAATGCTCAAGTGAATACTTCGACAGATGGACCAGTGCGCCCGGCACGTTCGTCGCATGCTCAGCGCTCGTCGGCTCAAACGCACGATAGGTCGAGCAGGCCTTCGAACCGTTTTTCGGGCTCGGACTTTATGCACTACGCCAACGACAACGCAATGGTCAAGGCAATTTACGACTTTACCCACGGTCCTCAGCGAGGGCTATTCATCGGCATTGTCGTTGCCCTGGTGCTCGTGAGCCTGTATTTCCCCGTGCGCGATCTGTACGTGGCAAAGCGCTCGAGCGATATCTTGGCCAAGCAGGTCGAGATTCGTCAGCAATACAATGATGAGCTGCAAAAAAGCGTCGACAAGCTGCTCTCGGAGGAGGGTATCAAGGACGCGGCATCCGAGGACCTGGGCCTGGTGATGCCCGGCGAGAAGAGGATTGAAGTGCAGGGCCTGGACGACGATTCGGATCCTTCGTCGAGCCAGAAGTCGTCGAACGCCAAGAAGGCCAGCGAAGTTGCCAAGGAAATCGAAGAAGTCGGTAAGGACGTGCCGTGGTACATCCAGGCGCTCGACATGCTGTTTGGGTTTAACGGTGTCGAGGGCCAGACGGTCGTGTCCAACGGCAAATAGCGCCCGGAGGGGAGCCCGCAATGACAAATTGCAAACGCCATAAGGTGGCCGCGATCGACCTGGGAACGGTGTCGTCGCGACTGGTGTTGGCCCAGGTTGAGGGCGGAGCGATCGTGGACTCGTCCAAGCATACCGAGATTACCGACCTGGGTGAGGGCGTGGACGCGACGGGTCGTTTTTGCGAGGCGGCCGTTGAGCGCGTGCTCGCTGCGTGTCGCATGTTTGTGGACGAGGCCCGTGCCTTTGGGGCCGCGTGCATCTGCACCACCTGCACGAGCGCCGCGCGCGATGCGTCCAACGCCGCACTGCTGCTGGACGGCCTGCGCGATTTGGGGCTTGAGCCACAGGTGATTCCGGGCGAGGTCGAGGCACGCCTGACGTTTTTTGGCGTGGCGCACGACTTTGCCGGCGAGCGCATCATTGTTGCCGATTCGGGCGGCGGATCCACGGAGCTTGCGACGGGCGTGTACGCGCCGGAGCGCGGGGTCTTTGCGCTGGAGGGAACGCGTTCGCTGGACATCGGTTGCCGTCGCGTGACGGAGCGGTTTTTCTCGGCGCTGCCGCCTGCGGACGGCGAGCTTACTGCCGCTGCCGCGTGGGCAGGTGAGCAGTTCGCCGCCTATTTTGAAGGCCTGCCCAGCGATTTTGAGCGCGCCGAACGCTTGGTCGCGGTGGGTGGCACGGTGACTACGCTGGTGGCGCTGGTCCACGAGCTGGAGCCGTACGACTCGAACTTTGTGCACCTGCGCGAGCTTTCGATGGAGCAGATTTCGGCCGCTATCGAGCGCATGTCTGCGTTGGATGTTGCAGGCATTGCCGCGTTGCCGGGCGTGCAGTCCAAGCGCGCGGGCGTGATTCTGGCCGGCGCCGTGGTGATTCGCGAGCTCATGCGAGCCGGCGGCTACAAGACGCTCACCGTAAGCGAGAACAGCCTACTCGCTGGCATGGCCGCCACCATCAACGAGACTCTCGACGGCACAACCCCCACCATCGGCTGGACTCCCAGCCTCAGCGCCCTTTAAATAAGTTGCGGTGAAATACGGACTAAAATCGCCCTTTCGGGCACCAAACAGTCCCTATTCCACCGCAACTCAACAGCCGGCACCTGGGGACGTTCCTTTTAATATGAGCAGGACATTGTCAAGAGGCAAAATCGGGCCTGGC
>CAJLAN010000059.1 GCA_905204635.1 uncultured Collinsella sp.
CTCGGGCGCCCTCCCGCGCCAGGCGCTCGGCTGCAACATGGACTTTCTTTACGTAGGGGCAGGTGGCGTCTATGACGTTAAGGCCACGCTCGCGAGCGGCATCGATCACCTGCGGCACCACGCCGTGGGCGCGGATGATCACGGTGCCGGTTGTGGCATTATCCAAGTTCTCGGCCAGGCCAACGCCTGCCTCATCAAGCTCGCGCACCACGATGGGGTTATGGATGAGCGGACCCAAGGTATGGACCTGAGTGCACTCCCCTGCCTGCGGCGCGGCGGCCAGCGCCATATCGAGCGCACGCTGTACGCCGTAGCAAGTGCCGGCGTGGGCGGCGATCTCGATAGTGGGCGCGTTTGCCTGGTCAGACGCAGCCGCGGCGGTGTTCGTCACGTTCTCGCTCATGGCTAGAACCTGCCCGGATGCTCGGCGCACAGGTCGTCTCGCATGGCGTAGACGCGGCTCATGGCCTCGGACTCAAACCATTCCAGGCGCTCCGTGCGCTTAAGCCCAGCCGGTGCGTCGGAAAGCGAGACGGCCTTGCCGGCGCGGATCCAGCACTTCTTGGGACGCATGATCTTTTTGCCCGCGGGCGTGATGTCGGACCAGCCGCAGATGGCGAGCGGGTTCACAGGTGCCTTGCCCATCTGGGCGATGAGCGCAAAGCCGCCGTGGACCTCGGGTTTGATCTCGCGCGAGCGGATGCGCGTGCCCTCGGGGAAGATCAGAACGTCCTCGCCGCGCTGCAGCGCATGCTGGGCGGCGCGCAGGCACTTCATATCGGCAGTACCACGCTCCACGGGGATGCCGCCAACGCGGCTAAAGGCCCAGCGCACAATCTTGCTCTTGGCGAACTCGGACTTAAAGATGGGACGAATGCGGCGCCCCCCAAAGAACAGCGCCGTCTCCACGGCCAAGAGCTCGGCCATCGAGGTGTGGTTGCAGATGACCACGCTGCCGCGGCCGTCCTGGCGCTCAAACAGCAGATCGGCATCCTCGACCTTCCAACGCCACATGAGCTTGGAGAAGGCCCAAAGGATTGCCATGACCACGAAAACGGTGCCGCGGATGAGCGCCGGGAACTCGGCGTAGGGGGCGTTGTAATAGTCCTCGGGCGTCTGCTTAAACAGGCGCATGGGCTACCTCCTTTGGTTGATGAGGTCCTCGATGATACGAACGACCTCGTCGATGGTGTGAGCGGTGGAGTCGACGTGCACGGCGTCCTCGGCGGGCACGAGCGGGGCGACCTCGCGGCTGCTGTCGAGCTTGTCGCGCTGCTTAAGGGCGTCGAGGGTCTCGTCGACCTCGGCCTCGAGCTGCTCGGACGTGAGCGGCTGAGCATCGTTTTGGTGACGCTGCAGCACACGGCGACGGGCGCGCTCGCGCGGGTCGGCGGTCAGGAAGACCTTGACCTGCGCGTTAGGGAACACGACGGTTCCGATGTCGCGACCCTCGGCCACGATGTCGCGATCCTCGGCGGCGCGGCGCTGATGGACGAGCATGGCCGCGCGCACGCCCGGGTAGGCCGAGACCTTGGACACGTTGGCGTCGACCTGCGGGGTGCGAATGGCGGCCGAAGCGTCCTGGCCGTCGATGGTCAGGCGCGTATCCTCACCGGTGCCGTTGGTAAAGCGAATTTCGATCTGCTCGGCGAGGGCGTCGATGGCCGCCTCGTCGTCCAGATCGATGCCGCGGTCGAGCGCGGCGAAGGTGACGGCGCGATACATGGCGCCCGTATCGAGCTTGTTAAAGCCCAGCTGGCGGGCGATCTCCTTGGCGATGGTGGACTTGCCGGAACCGGCGGGGCCGTCGATGGCGACGATCATGCAATGCTTCCTTTCGGTGGTTGACGTGCTGGTATGGGACGCGGACGCTGTTGCTTGGCGGGTTGCCTAGCCTGTGTAGCGCTCGCGGTAGGTGTTGCGCTTGGGCGCGGAGCCGTGGCTGCCGTGGTGACGCGTACGGGTCGCGGTGTTGGTTGCCGGCGCGGCGCCGCGCTTGAAGCTGGCCTGCTTGGGCGGGATACCGCCGGCCTTGAGTATCTGCACCTCGCGGTCGGTGAGCTCGCGCCACGATCCCTTGGCCACATCCTTGAGCTCCAGGCCGGCAAAGTTGCAGCGGTGCAGACGGATCACCGGGTGGTGGATCTTGCTCAGCATGCGCTTGACCTGGTTCTTGCGGCCCTCGCGAATGATGACCTCCACGGCGGTGGTGCCGGGCTTCACACCCTGCGGGGCCACGGCCTCGGCCTCGCGCGCGTTGATGATGCGGCAGATCGCCGGCTGGCACAGGCCGTCATCGAGCTCGATGCCGCGACGTAGCGGGTCTAGATCGCGGTCGGTCAGGCTGCCGTCCACGAGCGCCTGGTAGGTCTTGTAGACGTGCTTGCTGGGGTGTAGCAGGTCCTGTGACAGGTCGCCGTCGGTGGTAAAGAGCAAAAGGCCCGTGGTGTCGCGGTCCAGGCGACCCACCGGGAAAAGTCCCGGAAAACGGTCGCGCGGTACCAGGTCGGCCACGCAAGGGCGCTCCTGCGGATCACTCATGGTGGTGAGGTAGCCTGTCGGCTTGTAGAGCATCAGGTATACGGCGCCCTGGTTGAGCTTGACGGGCATGCCGTCGACCTCAATGTGATCGCGGTCGACGTCGATCTTGGTACCCAGCTCGGTTGCGACCTCGCCGTTAACCGTCACGCGGCCGGCGGTCATCAGGTCCTCCGACCCGCGGCGGCTCGCAACGCCCGCGCGCGCCAAAAAGCGCTGCAGGCGCATGGTGTGCGGGTAGACGGACACCGCGTCGCCTACGGGCGCTGCGGTGTCCGTGGCGCTTGCGACGCGCGTCTCCCCTGCTTCGTTAGTCCTCGTCATGTATATCCTCCGAGGTAGCACCTGTGAGCAGAAGCTCCTCTTCATCGGTGTCCTCAACATCGGTATCGATCAGTTCGCGCTCTTCGTCCAGATCTTCGGCCTGTTCCTCGAGCGTAGACTGAATGCTGCGGCCGCTCAGGCGCTCGCGGATAAACTGGCGCGACTGCTCGTCGGGGGCAAACTGCTCCAGATCGGGCAGGTCGCGGGTGGAGCGCAGACCGAACTTTTCCAAGAAGGCGTTGGTCGTGCCGTAAATGATGGCCTGACCGCGCTGGGGGTCACGGCCGAGCTCGCGCACCAGACCCTTGTCCACGAGCGACGCGATGACGCCGTCTGAGTTGACGCCGCGGATGCCCTTGACCACCTCGCGCGTTACGGGCTGGTGGTATGCGATGACGGCCAGGGTTTCGAGCGCCGCCTGGGACAGCTTTTGCGTGTCCCAGCTCAACACATAGGCCTCGACCACGTCGTGGTAGGCGGGGTGCGTGAACAGGCGCCAGCCGCCGGCGACCTCGCGCAGCTGAAAGCCGCGGTTGGCCTCCTCGTACTCAACCTTGAGCTCGGCGAGCAGCGACGCGCACTCGCCGGGGGCGATATCCAGTGCGCCGGCCAGCGCGGGCGCACTCACTGGGTCGCTTGACACCAGCAGCAGCGCCTCGAGGGCGCCTTTGAGGCTGTTTGCCTCCAGCGTGGAAAGGGTTGACATGGTTGCGGCTCCTATTCGGTGAGCTCGGGGCCCTCGCCGGGCACATAGGCCTCGGCGCCTTCGACGCGGTTGATACGGATGGTTCCAAAGATCTCGTCCTGGCTCAGCGTGAGCGAGCCGCGCTTGGCGAGCTCAAGCATAGCTAGGAAGGTGACGACGAGCTGCTCGGTGGTGGCATCGCCGTCCAGTAGCTCGCGGAAGGTGCAGGTTTGGTGCGCCATGGTAAAGCGGTCGACTGAGGCCACCGTCAGGTCGAGCGGAACGCGATGGGGTGCCACGTGCTCGGCCTCCAGCAAGAAGGTCTGTCGCTTCCCGTCCAGGTCGGCGCAGATGACGGCGAGACCGCGCAGCGTGATGCCGGCAAGGTAGTCGGGCATAAGGCCTAGGAACTCGGGGTCGGGGCCGGCCACACGCGGGTGCATGCGGCTTTCGGCCTGCATGCGGGCACCGAGGGCTGCAGCCGCGCCTTTAAACTGCTTGTAGGCAATCAGGCGCTGGATCAGGACCTCGCGCAGGGCGTCGCCGTCAAGCGTGCTGAGCTCCTCAAGGTCTTCGTCGAACTCGTCATCGTCGTCATCGACTTTGCGCGGGGCCTCCTGCGGCACCAGAGAGGCAGCCTTGATGTCCAAAAGGGTTGCCGCGACCAGCAAAAAGTCGCTCGCCACGTCCAGGTCCAGCGCCTCGATGCGCTCGGCCTCGGCAAGGTACTGCTCGGCCACCTCGCTGATGGAGATGGCGCCGATATCTACTTTTTGGCGGGTTACCAGCTGCAGCAGCAGGTCGAACGGTCCGCTGTAGACCTGCGTCGACACGCGATACGACATCTTCGACCTCCTTTGACGGCGCCTTCGCGGCGCGGTTTGGGTGCATGTTGCGACCGTTTTGCACGGTCGACCTGTTAGTTTACCTTAGATACCGGCGATTGCGAAGTTAAGCAGCTGCTCAGCAAGTGGATACACGGTAACGTCGAAATAGCGGCCGATCACATCGATGCCGGTCCACATGGGCAACAGGTACAGAACCAGGATGAGGATGGGCATGGCGTATTGCTGCAGGCGGTAGTAGTTGGCGAGCGCCTTGCCCTTGAGGAACGGCACGATAATCGATGAGCCGTCGAGCGGCGGGATCGGGATGAGGTTAAAGAACGCGAGCGACAAGTTGACCACGATAAACGTGGCGCCGAAGTTCATAATTTGCGACGCCAGGGCAAATGACATGCTGGTGTAGAGGTTGCCATAGGTCAGGCGCATGAGGGCGGCAGCAAGACACGCGAGTGCGATGTTCGATGCGGGGCCGGCTACGCTCACCAGGACCTCGTCGCGCTTGGGGTGCTTGAGGTTGTTGAGGTAGACGGGCACGGGCTTGGCGAAGGCAAACACCGGGCCACCGGCTGCGAGCATGAGCAGCGGCAGGATGATGGTGCCAAACGGGTCGATATGGTTGAGCGGGTTGAGCGAGACGCGTCCGCGCGAACGGGCCGTTTTGTCGCCGAGTGCCCAGGCCGCGGCTGCGTGCGCGCTCTCGTGGATAACGATGCCCACGATGACGGCAATCGCGCTGGCGAGCAGGTTCATGAGGTAGCTGCTGGACATGGTGCTCCCCTAGCGGACGCGGCGCGAGGTGCGCGTGAGCAGGTAGTCGGCCACAAACAAGATTACCGCGACGATGGCATAATCCAGGCGGAACACGCCGCCAAAGGGCGAGGTGATAACGCCGTAGCCTGCAATGGCGCTCGGCAGTGCGCGCGAAAGCTCAACGACAAAGCCCACGATCTGCAGCTTGGCGGTGAGGCCGCTAAAACACAGCAGCACGGTCATCGCGCTCATAAAGATGCCGCAGATGCGACAGGCGGTGGCGATGATGCTCATCGCCACGGCGGTGGCCTTACGAGAGTTCACGCGCGGTCTCCTCTTCGATCTGGGTGGAAAGCTCCAGCCATTCGTCCTCGAGCTTGGGCAGCTCTTGCTTAAGGCCGTTATATTCCCCCAGCGCGGCGTTGAACTTGTCTTGATCGGCATAAAGCTCTTCGCTTGCCATCAATTCCATAAGCTCGTCATAGCGGGCGCGCTTTTTGTCGAGCTCCGCCTCGATCTTCTTTAGCTGGTTGCGCACGCCCTTGAGCTTTTTGTTGAGCGCGGCGCGGGCCTGGGCCTCGGCGCGCTTTTGCTCCTTGGTCTTTTTGCCCTCGGCCGGCTTAGGAGCGGCAGCGGGGGTGTCGGCCTGGGCGGCGCTAGCTTTGGTGGGCTTGGCCGCGGCGGGCGCGCTCTCCCCTGCCGCCTCGGCGGCGGCGCGGGCTGCGAGGTCCTCGCGCTTGTAGAGGTAGTAGTCGTAGTCGCCGTCGTAGACCGTGACCTTGCCATCGCGGATGTCAATGATGCGGTTGGCCACAGCGCGTACCAGGTGCTCGTCGTGGCTGATCAGCACGATGGTGCCGGGGAAGTTCTGCAGGGCGTTCTCGAGCATGTCCACCGAGTCGATGTCCAGGTGGTTGGTGGGCTCGTCCAGGCACAGGAGTGCCTCGGGGGCCACAAGCATCTTGGCCAGTGCCAGACGCGCCTTTTCGCCGCCGGAGAGGACGCGGACCTGCTTCTCGATGGAATCGTTGTCGCTAAACAGGAAGGCGCCCAGCAGGCTGCGCTGCTGCGGCACGGTCCACTTGGGCGTGACGGTGTCGATCTCTTGCAGGACGGTATTGGACTCGGTCATGCCCTCGAGTGCGTGCTGGGCGTAGTAGGCGACGCCGACGTTGGTGCCCAGATCGCGGGTGCCGGTGGTGGGCGGCTCCAGGCCGGCGAGAATCTTCATGAGCGTGGACTTGCCGGCGCCGTTGGGGCCGACGAGCGCCACGTGCTCGCCGCGGTAGAGCTTGAGGTCGATATCGCTGTAGATGTGCTTGTTGCCGTAAGACTTGGACACGCCCTCCAGACCCACGACCATGTCGCCCGAGCGCGGCGGATCGGGGAACTTAAAGTCGATGTGCTTGTGGCCCTCGGGCAGGATGACGAGCTCTTTTTTGATCTGCTCGATCTTTCGGATGCGCTCCTGAGCCTGGGCAGCCTTGGTGGGCTTGTAGCGGAACTTATCGACGAAGACCTGCATGTGGGCGATGTCGCGCTCCTGGGCGGCGCGCTTGGCGCGCATCTGCTCCAGGTTGTCCTCGCGCTGCTTGAGGTAGCTGCTGTAGTTGCCGGTGTAGGTGGTCACGCGGCGGTTCTCGAGCGCGGCCACGTGGTCGACGCAGGCGTCCATGAAGGCGCGGTCGTGGCTGACGATGAGCACGGCATCACCTCCAAGGACGGCGTATTCGCCGGCGGCGACGCCGTTACCGGCGCAGCTACCGTTATCCTCGCAATGGGCGCTGGCAAGCGCGCTGCGGCTGCAATGGACGAGTACATCAAGAATAAGAACAAGTAATTTTTGCTTGATATGAGGAAAGAAAAACCAGGTTGTGCATTAAGCCGCAACCTGGTTTTTGCGGTGCGTCCGATATGGACAGCAACAAAGAAGCCGGGTGTCAGCAAAAACTGACGGAAAAACTCCCGAACCGATGAACAGAAGTCATATAGCAGGCCGTATCGGGACGGACGAGTGTGCCGCTCTATACAAAGTCCAGTGCTACTCGACCTGCTTGCGGATAAAAACTAACAACTTGTGAATGGTTTTTTGAAAGGTTCACCGTATCCTATAGGTACGGTGAACCTTTCATTTTGTGTAGGCGAGAGGAGGTACGCATTTGGACTGTGCTCGTCAATAGAAAAGTCTTGCAAAAGAGTGTCAAAAAAGGGGAGCACCTTCAACACCCAATATAATTGTTCGGCTTGTGTAGGTCGAGCCCCAACGCTCACTTTTTGGAGCCCTAAAGCCCTTTTTCAAAAAAATACAATTTTCCAGAAATGACATGATATATATAAATGGCAGATGGACGTTTGCGTTGAACTGCTGTCTATAGCTTCAAACTATGGACGATGATGGGTTTATCGTATTTTACAAAGGGGTCGTCAGCCCCTATACTAATATCATAAAATAAACGAGCCACTGCTCATTGCATAGATCAGAAAGGACAACATCCTATGAAAAATCCCGCTCCTTATCGTTATGATATTGTCGGCAGCTTCCTGCGCACAAAGGCTATCCACGAAGCTCGCAGCAAGTTTGAAGCCGGCGAAATTTCCGCTGAAGAACTGACCAAGGTCGAAGATGCCGAGATCACCGGTCTGGTAAAGAAGGAAGAGAATGTCGGTCTGCACGCTGTCACCGACGGCGAGTATCGCCGTTCCTTCTGGCACATGGACTTCCTCTGGGGTCTGACCGGTACGCAGAAGGTCAAGTCCGAGCACTTCTCCGTCGCATTCAAGGGCTTCCAGCCTAAGTGAGAGCCCGTAATGATCGTGGACTAGCTGGATTTCCCGGATGATCATCCGTTCCTCAAGCATTTTGCATTCCTGCAGAGCGTGGCCTCCGACCTCGTACAGCCCAAGCAGTGCATTCCGTCTCCGTCCATGCTGCATTTGATCTGCTGTGTTCGTTCGACCGACTACCAGCCGATCGAGCGCTACAAGGACGAGCAGGTTCTGCTGGACGATCTGGCAGCGGCTTACCAGTAAGCGGTAATTTCGATCTTGTATGCCTCGTGCCAGGTTATCTGCAGCTTGATGATACATCCTGGGGCGAATTCTGTTCGGCTGAGAAGCGCAAGGCATATGCAGAGCGCGGTATCGACGTAGATGAGGTCGGCCGCAAGTACGTTTATGTGCTCAACAAGATCCTCGAAGCAAAGCCGGAGGACATGGTTATCACCATGCACATCTGCCGCGGCAACTTCCGCTCGACCTGGTCGTCCGCCGGCGGCTATGAGCCGGTAG
>CAJLAN010000060.1 GCA_905204635.1 uncultured Collinsella sp.
GCAAATGCCGTCGTCTATATTCCAAACGGTCTCGCCCTCGGCGACATCGATACCGGCATTTCGAGCACACGAGACGCCCGCGTTTTCCTGGTCAATCACCAGTACGCGATCGTCGGCCTGCGCGATCTGGCGCAACACGTTCAACGAATCATCAGTCGAACCGTCGTTGACGCAGACAACCTGAATCGAACGCTCAGACTGGGCCAACAGCGAATCGAGGCATCGCTGAATGGAGCGCGCAGAGTTGTAAACGGGGACGACAATGGTAGCTTTAGGACACGAGGCCTCTCCCATGCCGACCTACCCCCTCAGCGATTCGATGAGGAAGGCAGCAACCACGCCTGGGCCTCCAACCGAGGCGTAATACTTAGCACGCCCCAAGGCACCATCCGTCGCAAAACTCGGATGCTCGTCAACCCAGCCCTCAGGATCTTTGAGGATGGCAGCGAGATTTGCGCGCTTCCACGGCTTGAGGTCGTCAAGCGAAAACTCCCCCGCGTCCAAGGCCGCTTGGAACTCCTTGGCCATCTGAACCAGGAACTCCTTATAGAACTTAGGCGCCAGGCGCACGTAGTTCCACATGTACGAATCGTACTTAATGAGCTGATTGAACTTGAGCATGCGCGCGACATCGCCGCTTGCGTGGCCGCGGGCATAATCCTCTCGAATCCAACGCTCAATCTCGGCATACTCGGTATTGACGCAAAAGACCTTAGCCGAAGAATTGACCGAGGAATTCTCGTTGTCCTGGCGATACGACAACACGGCATCATGTAGGTAAACAGCCTTATCGGCGCACGCGATCACCTTAAAGGCGAACGACGTGTCCTGAAAGGATGCCCCCGGAGTCGGCAGGAACGTAATGCCGTTGCGCTCAAGAAAATCGCGACGGTACACGGCCGACCAAATCGACGGCTTTTGCTTAAAGAACTGCGTCGTATCGCTCGGATGCACCGGCTTGCCGCAATCCTGAGGTCTAAACATCTCGTGCAGCGAACGGCGCTCCTCGGGCTTAGACCAGTAGAAATCAAAGTTCGCCTTCGCAAAGTCGGCATTATTGCTATCGGCGGCCGAGACAAGTTTTTCGAGTGCGTCGGACGCCATAAAGTCATCGGACTCCAAGATGCCAACGTACTTGCCACGCGCCATCTCCAGACCGTGGTTCATCGAGTCGCCGTAGCCGCTGTTGGGATTGACGGCCATCTTGACGCGCCCATCGCGCTCCATATACTCGCGGATAATCGCCGGCGAGTTGTCGGTCGACCCGTCGTTAATGCAGATGATCTCGATGTCCTTGAGCGTCTGCGCCAGGGCGGAATCGAGGCACTCGCGCAGGTAGCGCTGAACATTGTAAATGGGAATAAGCAGCGACAGAACAGGGCTGCCAGAGGCGTTAGTAGACAAATGTGCTCCTTAGGAAATACCTGTCGTTTCATGGTATCAAAGGGCCAGCGCGCCAGCGGGCGTTTATATAATCTATGGAGCCTCTTGCGGGCAAAGCAGCCCCACGTCATGCGGCGGGCCCGTGGCAGGTTCCTGCGTTTTATTCAAAGCTTGCCGTCAAGGTGCGCCGAGCCTTTACAATAGGACAGTCCCAAGGACGTATTCGATAGCTTCCGTGCAGCGCATGCGCGCCGCACGTGAAAGGATATATTGCCCCATGCCTTCAACCCTCCCCGCCCCCATCGATAAGCTCGCCATCGTCGTCGTTACGTACAAACGCCAGGAACTCCTGGCCAATTTGTTCGACTCCATGACCGAGCTCACGGCCGCGCCCTGGCGCATCGTGATTGTCGATAACGAGAATTCACGCGAGACCGAGGCCATGTGCACCGCATTCAACGAGCGCCTGACCAACCTGTGGGGCATCGACACCGAGCAGCCTGACGCGCAGGGCGGCACCGACCGCGTCATCTACGCCCCGCAGCTTGAAAACGGTGGCGGCGCGGGCGGCTTCTCCGCCGGCACCAAGTGCGCCTACGACCTGGGCGCCCAGTGGTTCTGGGTGATGGACGACGACGTGCTCGTCATCCCCGAAGGCATCGAGCGTCTTGCCAAGTGGACCGACCGCTACGATGTCATCCAGGGTTCGCGCCTGGACTTTGACGGCGGTGCCTTCTTTTGGCAATACCAACTCATCCTTTCACTCGGCATTCCCAACCCTGTCGCCAAGTGGGACCTAGGACCCGAGGGCTACCGCGCCATGAACCAGCTGTGCTTTGAGGGCGGCATGTTCTCGCGCCGCGTGGTCGACAAGATTGGCCTGCCTGACGCGCGCTTCTTTATCTACGGTGACGACGCCTGCTACGGCTACGTAGCCAGCCAACACTTCCCCGCCGCCGTGGTCGCCGACGTGGTGCTCAAGCGCGCCCGCGCCGTCTCTAACTGGGATATCGCCGGCAAGCGCCAGCTCAACTCCACGAGCGACACCAACCGTTACTACATCATGCGCAACCGCGGTTATCTGGCCCGCTACATGCAGATTTACGGCGACTATCACCCCGTGCTGTTCCGCCTAGGCAACGCCGCGACCTTCTGCAAGGAGTTCATTCGCCTGGCCGCCGTTGACAAGTGCTTTAAGACCGGAATTCCGGCGCTACGTCGCGGCATGAAGGACGCCCGCAAGATCATCAAGGACCCCAACTGGAAGCCCATGCCGCCCATGAAGGACACCGAGTAACGGAAGCCGGAAACACCTCGGCGCTTAAAGCCGCTGGCACACCGTAGCCACATGCTGCCCATCAAAACCGAACCCCCAGCGCATGCGGCCAATGCCGGGTCGCGGCACACGGATTTCGTCGATGCCGTCGCGCTCTATGTCGAGCAGCGCCTGCACGGCCAGCAATTCCAGGCCCAGCGCATCCACACCGGGGTCATACATCATGTTGATCGTTATCAGCGGACGTTCATCGAGCATACCGATCGTATCGGCTATGTCGAACACGGCGCCCGTAGGAAAAACCTGGATGTCCCAGCGATCCGCGCCACACTTTCGCCTCGAAGCAGGATTGGCATAGCCCGGCAATCCAAAGCAGAGTCCTTGCAAGAGTAGGTGATATGGCAGCGGTGTATCTGGGTCGGTCCCACCGATTCCCGCATCCCCCAAGATGCGGCTTAGCGCCCGCCTCACGGTATCCTCGTTCCCATGGCACAGCCCGTCGCGAAACGTATCGACGTCTCGAATGTCTTCTGCAGCGCACTCAAACCACTCAATAATCACTAGACGCAAGGCCTGGCGAAGCTCGTTATTGGGCAATCGCAAAGCACGGAGGCAATCGCCATGCTCTGGCTCCTCAGTCATATCCGTCGTGAGAAAACCGGACAGATACAGCGCTGTCCACATGCCATCGTCAGGCGAGACATCTGGCTCTGCTGTGCCCAAACAAAGCGGAGCCTCAGCGCACCCATGGGCCTCGAGCAAATCAAACAAGACCGAAAGGCGGTCGAGATTCCACCCGGCAACTACCCTACTCAGGCAATCGGCATATCCATACAGATCAGCACGCACAGGCGCCGTGCAGCCTCGGCCCAGAAAACCGATCACACGCTCTGGACTCGAGCAATAGGCCCTGCCAAACCGATATCCCTCGAGCCATTCACGCGCATCATCCAGGTATTCCTCGCGCCCAGCATGATTCAAAAGAGCCTCGACCTCGGCATCCGAAAAACCGAAACATCGGTCACACCACGCTGACAGCGGCGTCGTCAGACAATACGAGCAGCCGCGCGAAGAAAGCGCCGCTTCGGCAGGGCCGGGACACTCCCCCATCAGACACGTCAGCCGCAACGAATCGCGCGCAGCGGCAATGGCGTCGAACAGCACGCGATCGAATAGCCCTGCCGGATCAGCACCGGAAGCGCCCCTCGCGCTTGCACGGCCCAACCATGCCGCATCGTACCCATCAACGAGCAATACAACCTGCTCATCGCAGGCCATCTCCAGCAGCTCAATGAGCACGCCAAGCACCGAGGCGACCTCGTCCTCGCTCGCCGCGCCACGCGCAACACGTTCGATGTGACGCACCTTGTCTCGAGCTAAATCCGGAGCCTCCAAAAGCGCCAGCAGGCGGACGCACTCGCCCGAAAGAGCATCGCGCACGACGTCGGCAATAGCGGCGCCACGCCTCGCAGCGCCAGAAAAATCCAGCGATATCACCGGATAGCAAGCGTACTCGTCCCGATAACGCCCACCGTCTGCATCCCAAATCTGAGCATTGGCAAACAAACGCTGATCAGCGCGACCAACCGCTGGACGCTCCAGAAAAGCCCTGAGCATCGACAAGTTCATGCTTTTGCCAAAACCCTCGGGTCGACAGCACACCACAACGGACGCGTCGCAGTCCAACGCATCGGCAATAAACATGGTCTTGTCGACCAGCGTGCAGCAACCAAGAGCCTCCGCATAGTCGTGCATGCCAATGGGCAAAGCCGCATCGTCGGCACAGCCGATCAAACGCACGCCAAAGCCAGCAGCACAATCAACATTTGCCTGTTCAGACACCAAAACGTTCCCCCTAAATCGCAGCACGATGCCAATTGTAATGACCGCATCGCATGTACCGATGTCGCCGCGCAAACATATCGGGCAACGGTAGTAACAAGAGGTGTGAGGGGGCACAATTAATCGTTGCACAACAAAACGGGGCCCGATACATTCGCACCGGACCCCGTCCCGACTATTTAGTTATCTGGCAACTAAGAGCCTACTCCCCCGAGTCGTCCTCCCCAGAAGCCTTCTTCTGCTGATCGAGCTTATACTTACCACTTACGATAGACGTAGCGCCCAGCGTGGCCAAGCTCGCGCTGGCAAGGCTCGCCATAACGATAAGGTCGCCCGTCTTGGGCATGTTACCGCCCGAAGTCTTAGTCGTTGTAGTGGTGGTTGTAGTGGTCACCGTCTTGGAGTCATTTTGCTCTTGGTTCTGGTTGTCGGTGTTGCCCTTACTGCTGTCCTCGCCCTGCTGCTTTCCGTCCTCGGTCTTGTCCTTGTTCTTGTCCTTCTCCTCAGATTCAGACTTCTTGTCCTCGTCCTTCTTCTGAGCGGACTTGTCGTCCTTCTCATCAGAGCTAGAACCCTTATCGGATTCAACCTTCTCGGAAGCCTTATCCTTGGAGTCGCCCTTTACGGCTTCGGTCTTTTCCGTGGAAGCCTGATCAGAGTTGTCCTTGTTCTGAGTCGAACCATTATTGACGCCAGCCATCAGCGAAGAGCCCAGCGTAGAACCAAGCTGCTCGGAGAAAGAAGGCTTCTTGTCCGGCGAAGCAACGGGAGCGTCCGGCGCCTTATTCGAGTCGTCCTTGGAAGCATCGGAATCAGGGGTTGCGTCAGAGCCGGAGCCGTTGTTAGAGCCGGTATCAACGGACGAATCGCTCGAGCCGGTAGATGAGTTAGAGGTGTCAGCGCCGGTCGAACCAGAAGCGTCGCTGTCCGTATTGCCGGCAGAGCTTGAAGACGAATCGCCCGCAGCAGAGCCGTTCGAATTGGAGCCGTTCGAGGTAGAGCCGTCGTTGGTAGTGCCACCAGCCGAGCCATTACCGTCAGCATCGGTCGAGGGCGTATCCATCCTGTCATCGTTGGGATCGTCACTCGAGTCGTCATTCGAATCAGGTGTCGGCGAGGGCGCCGGTGTGGGCTCGGGCTGCACGGGCGTCGCAGCGGCTGCCTCGTCCTCGGCGATATAAGCCAAGCAGTCCTTCAGCTCATTCTTATAACGATTCTTCCAGCCCTCATGATACTGGGGCTGGCTCGAATACTTGGTCGCCACGTTATTGACCACGCTGTTGGAGAGCGCCGTCACAAACTCGCGGTCGGACATATCATTGGAAAGATTCGCCCAGCGGAAAAAGTCCCTGCAGCCACCGGTGCCGCACATGTTGGTAATGCTCCACACCATGCCCTTGACGCAATCGGCGCGGCCCGAAATATCAATACCCAGGCCGCTCTTGAGCCACGCCTCGGTCACCGCATAGTACGAGTTGTACGCATACGCATCTTGAAGTGCTGAGAACTCAACAGGATCGGTGTTGTACGCACCTTGGAAGGCATCCTGCGCGATATGGCCCAGCTCGGTGAGCTGGCCGTTCTCGTACATGACATTACTCGTGTTGGAAATCTCGCTGCCGCGATCAATCGCATCCTTGAGCATGCTGTATTTTTCGGGGTTGTAGTTGTAGGCCTGCTTCATAAACGGAATGAGCGACCAACGACGGTCGAACTGGTAATAACCCAGCGCGTTATAGCCGTCACCGTACGAAAAGCCCTGGTTGTAGTTGCCATGGCTCTCGTACTTGGTAAAGTACTTCATCTCGGGAGTCACGTTGACAAACGAAACGCCCTGGACCGACCTCAGTACGCCCGAGAAGGACTGCTGGGTGTAGAGACCCTTATCGATATCGGTGGCATCCGAGGCAACGCCCGGCGTGGGCTCCTCGGCAGCAGCGGGTGCCGGCGCGGAAATGGCGCCAAACGAAAGCGCCAGCGTCAGGCCCGCGACAATCGCGGAATGCTTGGGCTGCATAAGATCCTCCCTGCATTGGTATAGTTAAAGTGCAGTTTGCAAAGATAGAAATAAGTATTGCAGCTCGCCCGTTGTTGCACAACAACCCCTCGGTAAACGGCAACAACCCTCCGCGAAATCTTAAGGAATTAAACAAACTGGTCGTCGGGCGCCATCAGAAGCTCGCCGTATCGCTCCATCAGCCCGTCCCTCAACTGACAGAAAGCGGGGATATAGACGTTCAAGATGCGCTGAATCAAGTCTTGAGCGAGCTTGTTGTCGTAGATATGGACGTTCGTATTGCGGTCTCTGAGCATATCTAGCCAGGCCGCCTCATCAATAAAGTCGTAGAATCGGTACGACTCCTTCAAGATGGCACGAGGAGACCCCGACGCGGCAAGCGTGGCGCCTTCATACTCGAGCAGACGCTTAAGGAGCTTCCAGCTCAGTTCAAATTGAAGATTGAACTTATTAATCAATCCACTCTGAACAAAATCATTGTTGAGATCCTGATTGGGCGCATCCTCAAGATTCGCCAAGGCGCTGGCAAAGTTCTCATATTTTTTCATACAGAATCACACCATCCCTGGCAATTTCATCGAGCAATTGCTGCGATAAGGGCTCATCGAGATTGACGACATCTACATCTAAAAGAGTATCAAGACGCTCCTCGATCAAATATGACAACCGGCCGAAATCCCGGCAACCTGCTACTGCGATGTCAATATCGCTCTTAGGCAAGTTGTCACCTCGAGCGCGGGAGCCAAACAGCACAACCTTCTCGGCGTCACACTCCCGAGCAAAAACTTCAATTTGCTTATACACCTTGTCGAGAGATGCCATTTGCAGCCCTACAGCTTAATGTCAAAGTTGATTTCGGGGACGGCGGCCAGGTCGGCCAACGTCACGCCGTCGACGTACTTTTCGATCACGTCGTCCAGGCCGCGCCAGAACTTGACGGTCGAGCAAAGATCGCTGCGAGTGCAGCTGTTGTCGATGCCATCGCACGCCACTGGAGCCGTGCTGCCCTCGACGGCGCGCAGGATGTCGCCGGCACGCACCTCGGCCGGGTCCTTGGCCATCATGTAGCCGCCGCCCTTGCCGCGCACGCTCTTAAGCAGGCCCGCCTTCATAAGCGGACGAACCAGCTGCTCCAGATACTTTTGTGAGATATGCTCGCGGTCGGCAACCTCGCGCAGGGCAATCTTGCCCTCGGCGTCGCCCAGCGCCGCGATATAGATCATCAGCCGGAGGGCATAGCGGCCCTTGGAAGAAATGAGCATACCTACCCTCCCATCGCATCTGGGACAACATAACCAGGTTTGTTTGTCCCAAATCTTAAGTAAATGGGACAAACACAACAGGTTATTTTGTCCCAGAATTTGAAAAGTCGAGTGGATTAGTCGGGTTTTCCCTTGACTAACGCCGAACCCATAGTAACTTTATTCCGAGAAGATTCCTAGGGTTTAGTACACCTATGAGTACACCATATACAGAGAGGGACAGCATGAGCGCAAATCCGCTGCTTTCCATCGAAGGTCTGACCGCCTCCGTGGACGAGAAGACCATCCTCCACAACGTCAACCTCAACGTCGCCGCCGGCGAGACCCACGTGCTGATGGGACCCAACGGCGCCGGCAAGTCCACCCTCGGCCACCTGGTCATGGGCGACCCTGTCTATACCGTCAACGACGGCCGCATCGTCTTTGACGGCCAGGACATCACCGAGCTCACCACCGACAAGCGCTCGCGCGCCGGCCTGTTCCTGAGCTTCCAGGCCCCGGTCGAGATCCCGGGCGTGCCGCTGTCGAGCTTTTTGCGTGCCAGCATCGCCGGCCGCCC
>CAJLAN010000061.1 GCA_905204635.1 uncultured Collinsella sp.
CCTATGGAGCCGCGCGTCTGGGGTATCAACGATTCCAAAAAGCTCACGCCCGCGCGCCGCGAGTTGCTCTCAGTGAAGATTGCCGAGGTGGCGACGGCGATCGGTTTTTGCCATATCGCGCCTAAGGATATCGATGAGATGGGCATGGCCCGTGCTATCCGTACCGCCGTTGCGGGCGCCGTGGCTGATACGGGGCTCGAGCCCGATTGCGTGCTTATGGATGGCAACCCCTTGGGCGCCGTTCCTAACGAGCGCGATGTGGTGAAGGGCGATGCCAAGATCGCCTGCATCGCCGCGGCGTCCATCATGGCCAAGGTCACGCGTGACGAGATGATGGTCGAGTACGACGCCGAGTATCCCGAGTACCATCTGGCCGAGTCGAAGGGCTATGCGAGCCCCGAGCACATCGAGGCCATTCGCAAACATGGACTTTGTCCGCTGCACCGCGTGAGCTTTTGCGGAAACTTTCTGCAGACTGAGCGCCTTTTCTAGGCCAATTGTGGAGACATGGACCTCTGGGGTTTTATAAACCTGCTGGTAGCGGGCCGTATGCAACACCATTGTTGCGTACGGCCCGTTTTTTGACGGCATTTGGTCAGCTTTTGGTTTGCTTCCGGTACTTACCCGCATGAAAGGTGCCCTCATCATCGGGGCAATGCAGTGTGCGGGAAAGGAGACCCCATGAGTGCCGCAAGCAAAAAGAGCAAGACGCAGCAGCTCAAGGAGCGTTGGGAAAACGGCGAGCTCGACTCCGGGGCGATGACGCCCGAGTTTATCAAGGGACTCAGTCCCCGCGAGCTAGGCATGCTGGGCGAGCTGATCACCATCGACTACTTTAACGAGCGCGGCTACACCTTGCTGGAGCAGGGCTATCGTTGCACCGAGGGCGAGGCCGATCTGGTGCTGCTCGATGAGCTCGACGATGTCGTGGTGATGGCCGAGGTCAAGACCAGACGCGTTTCGCTGGATTGCACCACGCGGGTCTTTCCCGAGGAGGCCGTGGACGCCCAAAAGCAACGCCGCTACCGCCGCATCGCAAGTTGCTATCTCATGGAGCATTATCCGCTCAAGGCGATTCGCTTCGATGCTGTGGGTGTCACCATCCGCGGCGGGCATATCGCCGAGATCGAGCATCAGTACAACGCGTTCGATTGGCAGGTGTCGTGATGGCGTTCGAGACGTTTGCCGTTCACGCGGCCTGCATCCGCGGCGTCGAGGCGATTCACGTCACGGTCGAGGTCTCGCTTGCCGGTGGCGTTCCGGGCATCCAGATGCTCGGCATTCCGAGTATGGAGGTGATGGAGTCACGCGGTCGTATTCGCTGCGCGATGCGCTCCGCCGGGTTCGAGATCCCGCGCTCGGGCATTACCGTTAACCTGGCACCCGGCGATATCCGCAAGACCGGTAGCGGCTTTGACCTGCCCATCGCCATCGCGGTTCTAGCGGCCGATGAGCAGATTCCCCGTGACAACCTCGATCGCTGCCTTATCGCAGGTGAGCTTGGTCTGGACGGTACGGTGCTTCCCGTCAAGGGCGAGGTGGCGTTTCAGCTATTGGCTCGCGACATGGGGCTGTCTTTTATCGCCGGCAGGTCCGACCAGCATGTGCCACTCGCGGGCGTAGATTGCGGCTTTATCGACCATCTGTCTCAGCTTGCTCACGGCATGGGCGATGCCGCACGGCACTACTTGGATTCCGAGGGTGTCGAGGCGACCTTTGAGCCCGAGCTCGACTATGCAGACGTGCTGGGGCAGGAAGTCGCTAAACGCGGCATGGCGCTTGCGGCGGCAGGAGAACTCGGCTTGCTCATGATCGGGTCTCCGGGATCGGGCAAGACGATGCTCGCACGCCGTATGACCGGCATCCTGCCCGAGCTTTCCGTTGAGGATCAGCAGGAGGCACTGTGCATCCATTCGGTTTTGGGTGAGAACATTGATGGCTTGTTGGCGGGGCACCGCCCCTTCCGCAGTCCCCACCACAGTATTTCGACCGCAGGCCTTATCGGCGGCGGGCGCCCGGTGCACCCGGGTGAGATCAGCCTTGCTCATGGCGGCGTGCTCTTTTTTGACGAGCTTGCCGAGTTTCCCACTGGCGTGCTGCAGACGCTGCGTCAGCCCATCGAGCGCGGCTACGTGAGGATCGTACGCGTTGACGGGGCTTTTACCTTCCCGTCGCGCTTTCAGCTGCTGGCTGCGAGCAATCCCTGCCCCTGCGGCTTTTTGGGCGATCGCGAGGTGCCGTGTCGCTGCTCGGCGGCGATGGTCGAGCGCTATCGGTCTAAACTGCGCGGTCCTTTGGCCGACCGTATCGACATGATGATCGATGTGACCCGTCCCGACCCTCAAGTGATTATCGAGGGTGCGGAGGGCATGTCGTCGGCCGAGTTACGTGACTACGTTGTGCGCGGTCGCGCCTTTCGCGCTTGGCGCGAATCCCGCATGGACGATGCGGATGCCGAGGCCGAGGATGACGAGACTCGGTCCATTGACGGCGTCGTTTCGACCTTTGAGCTCGATGATGCGGCGGAGAAGTGTGTGCTCGGCCTGTCGAAGCGCACGCATCTCACAGGGCGTGGCATCGTGCGCCTTGTTCGCATTGCGCGCACGATCGCAGATGTCGCCGAGAGCGAGCAGGTGACGCAGGACCACGTGCTCGAGGCGGCGATGTACCAGGGAAGGAGGGACCAATGATGGCTGAGGGGACCTTCGAGCTGCATCCAGGTGACGCGTTGTATCCCGAGACCGTTTTGGAGCTTTCTGATGTACCTCAGACGCTCTATGTGCGCGGCAACCCCGAGGCGCTTTCGACGCCCGCGCTCTCCATCATCGGTGCGCGAAAGGCCTCGCCGTATGGTCTTGCCGTGGCAGAGCTTGCGGCGAAGGTGGCGGTTGAGGCGGGAGTGACGGTAGTTTCGGGCGGTGCGGTCGGTTGTGACCAGGCCTCGGGTTGGGCTGCGGTCAACGCCGGCGGCAAACACGTCGTGGTGCTGGGGACGGGCGCCGACGTGGTCTACCCGCGTTCGAGCGCGGGGCTTATTACGCGCACGCTCGATACGGGCGGCGCGGTCGTGTCGATCTCTCCGTGGGGCATGGGTCCGCGCAAGTTTGCCTTTCCGCGTCGCAATCGCGTGATCGCGGCCCTGTCGCAAGCCCTCTTTGTATCCGAGGCGGGTATGCCTTCCGGGACGTTTTCTACAGCCGAGGCTGCTATGGATTTGGGGCGCGAACTTCTTGCCGTGCCGGGGTCGATCCTATCGCCCGAGTCGCGTGGCACGAATTACCTCATTGCGAACGGTGCCTGCTGCATTGTCGACGAGGAGTCCATCGAGATGGCTATCTCTCGCATATACGGCACCCTGCGCTACTCGCGCCCCGATGCTCCCGGCATTGCCGACCTGAATCCAACACAGCAGACCGTGATGCATGCGCTCATCGCCTCTCCGCTCAAGGTCGACGACATCGCGGCGCTCGTCTCACTCGATGCTGTCGGCGTACTCAAACTCTTGGGTTCGCTTGAACTCGAGGGCCTTATCGAGCGCATGATGGATGGAAGGTATGCGCCCTCCAAGTTTGCCCTTCACGCCCAGACGCCCTTCGGTCACAATGGAAAACGTGTCAATTAGAAAGGTGTTTGCAGATGCAGTTCGATCAGGTGACGGTTATCGGTGGCGGTCTGGCGGGTTCGGAATGCGCGATCCAGCTGGCAGACCGCGGGTTTGCCGTAAAGCTGTGCGAGATGCGCCCCCAGGTGAGCTCCCCGGCCCACCATACCGATCACCTGGCAGAGCTCGTCTGCTCCAATTCGTTTAAGTCGACCCGTCCGGATTCCGCGGCTGGTTTGCTGAAGGCCGAGCTTGAGCGCATGGGTTCAGTTCTGCTCGACTGCGCCCATCGCGCTGCTGTTCCCGCTGGTGGCGCCCTGGCGGTCGACCGTGTTACATTCTCCGAGCTCGTCGAGGCTGAGGTTGCCGCCCGCCCCAATATCGAGGTCGTTCACGGCGAGGTCACCCAGATCCCCGAGGGCCACGTGGTCATTGCCGCGGGCCCGCTGTGTTCACCGGCGCTGAGCGAAGAGGTCATGAAGCTCGTCGGTGGCGACGCCCTTGCGTTCTTCGATGCCGCGGCGCCGATCGTCGATGCCTCCACGCTCGATATGGACGTGCTGTTTTCGCAGTCGCGCTACGAGGAGCAGGGGAGCGGCGACTATCTCAACGCTCCGCTCAACAAGGAGGAGTACGAGGCCTTTATCGAGGTGCTTACCACGGCCGACCGCGTGGTGCTCAAGGACTTTGAGGGCGGCGATCTGTTCCAAGCCTGCCAGCCTGCCGAGGAGGTTGCGCGCACCGGCAAGGACGCCATTCGCTTTGGCGCCATGAAGCCCGTCGGCCTCACCGACCCGCGTACCGGACGTCGCCCTTGGGCGGCGATTCAGCTGCGTGCCGAGAACAAGGAGAAGACCGCCTATAACCTGGTGGGCTTCCAGACCAACCTGACCTTTGGCGAGCAGAAGCGCGTCTTCCATATGGTGCCGGGCCTGGAGAACGCTGAGTTCTTCCGCTACGGTGTCATGCACCGCAATACCTTTGTCGACGCCCCGCACGTGCTCGATGGCACCTTTGCCGTGCCCGGTACCGGCGTGCGCCTGGCCGGTCAGATCACCGGCACCGAGGGGTACATGGAAGCCGTGGCGACCGGTCTGCTCGCGGCGCTCAACACCTATGCAGAGGCTATCGGCGCCGATTCCGTCGAGTTGCCCCGCGTGGGCGCCCTGGGTGCGCTCGTGGGCTATGCGACCGATCCTGCCACCGTGGGCTATCAGCCCATGCATGTCAACTTTGGCCTGGTGCCGCCGCTCGAGGACGGTAAGCGCCACAGCAAGCGCGACCGCTATCAGGCCTATGCGGACCGTGCGCTCGAGGCCCTCGATGCCTACTTGGCCACGCGTTCCGACTTGTTTGGAGGCGACCGGTCATAGCCTTTGACCTGTACGACACCGTCGACTCTTTTATCGCCTATATCGCACGCGTTGAGGGGCTTTCTCCCAACACGGTGACGGCCTATGGCTCGAGACTGGAGCGCTTTGCTGCCTGGTGCGAGCGCGAGGATATTGATGCTTTCGCTGCCGACGTGCGCACCATTCGTCGCTATCTTGCTGAGCTTTCGCGTGAGCAGGTGGCTCCCCGAACGCTTGCGGCGCACCTGTCGGCTATCCGATCTCTCTATCGCTGGATGGCTGCCGAGGGGATTGTCGAGGGCGATGCGGTCTCGGCGATCGCGTCGCCCAAGCTGCCGCGTGACCTGCCGGGCGTCCTTACGACCCAGCAGGTCGAGGCGCTGCTCAAGACGCCTGATACCTCAACACCCGCGGACTGCGCGATGCGGCGATGCTCGAGTTGCTCTATGCCTCGGGTGCCCGCATCTCAGAGCTTGCGGCGCTCAATCTGGAATCCATCTCATGGTCCGAGCGCACGCTGCGCCTGTGGGGCAAGGGGAGCAAGGAGCGTATCGTCCCTCTGTATCGTCGTGCGCTCGATGTGACGCGTCTCTATATTGAAGAGGGGAGGCCGGAGTTGCTCGCTCGGGCAAAGCGCCGCGACCTCGCTACCGGGCCGCATCCGCTGCTTATATCGGCGCGCGGCAATCGCATGAGCGCCGCGATGCTCCGGCGGCGGTTCCATACGCTGGCGACGCTCGCCGGCATTCCGGCTGACATCGCCCCGCATGCGATGCGCCATACCTTTGCGACCGACTTGCTCGAGGGCGGTGCGGACCTGCGCTCGGTTCAAGAGCTGCTAGGTCATGCGAGCCTGTCCACGACGCAGATCTACACGCATCTCACACCCGATCGGCTTAAACGTGCCGTGGCTCAAGCCCATCCCCGCGGCGAATAGTGGCTGGGACGTCCCGCGCCGCACTCAGGTGTGTGGTTTTGATTGCGGGTTGGCAGGAAGAGGCATTCCTGCTATCATTCATCGGGTTGCTTCACGGCAACATGTTTTTATCACGCACGCGCGGCTACTTCATACCGTGGTGCCCGGGCTTTGGTAGCACATGTCCGGGTTGGTTTTGGAGGATGACCCCGCGCGGAGGCAAACCACAGGAGGTTTAACATGGCTACCAAGATTAATATCCGCACCCTGCTCGAGGCCGGCTGCCACTTCGGTCACCAGACCCGTCGCTGGAACCCCAAGATGAAGCCGTTCATCTTCGGTGAGCGCAACGGCATCTACATCCTCGACCTCAAGCAGACCATCCTCGACGCCGACCAGGCCTACACCTTCGTCAAGAACGTCGCCAAGGGTGGCAACGTGCTGTTCGTCGGCACCAAGAAGCAGGCTCAGGAGGCCGTCAAGAACGCTGCTGAGCGCGCCAACATGCCTTACATCAACCAGCGTTGGCTCGGCGGTATGCTGACCAACTTCGTCACCATCCGCTCCCGCATTAACCGCATGGAGGAGCTCGAGGCCATGGTCGAGGACGGCCGCATGGCTGTTCTGCCCAAGAAGGAGCAGGCTGTGCTCGGCAAGGAGCTCACCAAGCTCCAGACCAACCTCGGTGGCGCCCGCGACATGAAGGGTCTGCCCCAGGCTCTCTTCGTCATCGACACCAAGCGCGAGGAGAACGCCATCAAGGAGGCTCAGCGCCTGAACATCCCCGTCGTCGCTCTGATCGACACCAACTCCGATCCCGACGAGGTCGAGTACGGCATCCCCTGCAACGATGACGCTATCTCCGCTGTCACCCTTATGTGCGAGCTCATGGCTGACGCCTGCCTCGCTGGCTCCGGCAAGGAGCAGGTCTCCGAGGCCGAGATGGCCGCTGAGCCCAAGGCCGAGTAAATCAGTCTTAGTTAATTCTTTTTCATCTCTTTGAAAGGAACCACAATGGCCCAGATTACCGCCGCTATGGTCAAGCAGCTCCGCGAGATGACCGACTCCCCGATGATGGAGTGCAAGAAGGCTCTCGTCGAGGCTGACGGCGACATGGACGCCGCTGTCGACGTTCTGCGTAAGAACGGCCTTGCCAAGGCTGCCAAGAAGGCTGGCCGTGAGACCAACGAGGGCGCTGTCGCCGCGTTCGTCTCCGAGGATGGCAAGACCGGCGCTCTGCTCGAGCTCTCCTGCGAGACCGACTTCGTTGGCTCCAACGCCAAGTTCACCGGCTTTGCTTCCAAGGTCGCTGAGGTTGTCGCTACCACCGAGCCTGCTGACGTCGACGCTCTGCTCGAGAAGCCGATGGGCGAGGAGACCGTTTCCTCCGAGCTCACCGAGATGATTCACATCATGGGCGAGAACATGAAGATCTCCCGCTTCGCTGCTCGCAAGGCTGAGAACGGCGCGCTCGCTTCTTACATCCACATGGGTGGTAAGATCGGCGTCCTCGTCGAGTTTGCTTTCGAGAAGGCCGAGACCGCTCAGGCTGAGTCCTTCAAGACCTTTGCCCACGACGTTGCCCTTCAGGTTGCCGCCGTCGCCCCGATCTGCGCTACCCGCGATCAGGTTCCGGCCGAGACCGTCGAGCACGAGAAGCAGATCTACATGGCTCAGGCTGCCGAGTCCGGTAAGCCCGAGGCTATCCAAGAGAAGATGGCTGTCGGCCGTCTGGAGAAGTTCTACAAGCAGTCCGTGCTCACCGAGCAGGAGTTCATCAAGGACAGCTCCCTCACCATCAAGAAGTACGCTGAGCAGGTCTCCAAGGAGCTCGGCGACACCATTACCGTCGTTGCCTTTGACCGTCTGGTCCGTGGCGAGTAAATAAGCTCTTGTAGCTGGTAATGAGCAGGCTGTGGGTTTTACTCACAGCCTGCTTTTTCATGGCTCTTCTTAGAGCCTTTGATAGAATGTTGAGAGTTCAATCTAAAGGAGGATCGCTTTGTCCGACATCCGATATAAACGCGTGCTTCTTAAGCTTTCCGGCGAAGCGCTGATGGGCGACGGCCAATATGGCATCGACCCCAAGGTTACCGACCATCTTGCCAAGCAGGTCAAGGAGCTGCTCGCCGTTGGCCATGAGGTCGGCGTCGTTGTCGGCGGCGCGTTCACGGCCATCGTCACCGCGCTCGTCAACGATATCATCAATCCGCTCATCTCGCTCATCATCGGCGGGCTGGACTTCTCCGGCCTGAACATCGGCGTGTTCCCGATCGGCGATCTTATCATGTCCATCATCAACTTCCTGTGCATTTCGCTCGTCGTGTTCTGGATGGTGAAGATCATCAACCGCTTCAACCGCAAGAAAGAAAAAGAGCCCGAGCCGGAAGCCCCGGCCAAGCCCACCACGGATGAGCTGCTGGCAGACA
>CAJLAN010000062.1 GCA_905204635.1 uncultured Collinsella sp.
CAGCCGATACCGGGCTGCGTGGGGTTCATTAAACCCGTAAACGTGCAGGGCGCGGATGCCATATGGTGTCCGCGTCCTGCGTTATTATGGACGCTATGGATACTCAGGACCTCACATATGCCGACGACGAATTGGCGGCAGCGCTCGCAGAGCACCTGTCTTCGCTTGCCCGCGAAGACAGCTACCGTGTGGACCGTGTACTTAAGCGCTCGCCGGTCGAGACGACCGAACTCGTTTACTTTGAGGGCTCGGGCGGCGGCTCGCTTGGCCCCTTCGTCCGTAAGCGCATCGACGCCTCGGCGCACATCGGTGGGGCCTACGAGCGCCTGTTTTCTGCCCAACGGGCGGGTCACAGATTTGAGCACCTGCCAAGAATCGTTGATTGCCGCCGTGTGGGTGATGAACTGAATGTGGTCATGGAGTATGTCGAAGGCAAGACGCTCGAGGCGCTCGTAGGCCGGCTGGGCGCCACGCCCGATTACGCGCGCGAGTTGTTTGGCGCCCTCTGCGATGCGGCAGAAGAGCTTCACGCCGGATTTGAGTTGGCGGGGGAGACGCCGGTACCGGTGATTCATCGCGATCTGAAACCGTCGAACATCATTGTTTCGGGGGTACGATATGCGCCCGATGCCGGCATGACGTTTTCGTCCCTGGTGATTATCGATTTGGGAATCGCGCGCGTGTGGCGCGAGGGGGCCGATGCCGATACCGTTAAGTTTGGCACACGCCCCTATGCGCCGCCCGAGCAGTACGGTTTTGGCCAGACGAGTGTTCGTAGCGATGTCTACGCGCTTGGCGCGCTGTTGTTCTTTTGCCTGACGGGGACCGACCCCAAGCCGGGGCGGGGTATGCGCGAGCAGTGCGAGGCGTGTGACGTCCCCGCCCCGCTTGCCGATGTTATCTGCATGGCGATGGCGCTCGATTCGGCCAAGCGCTTTGCAAGTGCGAAGGCGCTCGGGCATGCCGTGCGCGCGGCATATGGGCTATGCCTGCCTGGGTCTGGCTCGATGGGCGTGACGGGGCCTTCAGTGACGCAGGTTGCTCCGCAAGCGACGCCATCTTCCGAGCGGCAGTCCAAGGGCGTCTCGCCGGTGGCTTCTTGCCGCAAGAGCCTGCTTTCTCGGATCCCGGAGCCCATCGGGCGTATATGGAACGGCTTTATCTATGCGGCGACCTTGCTGCTGCTGGTTGGAAGCCATTTTGCGGTATTCCAACCCACGGGAGCCAACCGCAACTATCCAGTGTGGTTTTTGGCCCTTGAGTATTTTCTTATGGTTGACGGCATGGTGGGGCTCATTGCGTTTGGCATGCTCGACCGCCGTAGGCTCCGGCGTCGCTTTCCCGTGCTCGATCGTTATCGAGGTCGTGAGTTTGTCACACTGTGGCTCAAAGCGTTGGGGATTATAGTCGCCATCACAACCGTGGTTATTGTCGTCGGCAATGCAACTGGCGTCGTCTCCTAAACAAGAAAGGGCCCCGATTGGGGCCCTTTGAGTTGCATTTAGATACGATTCATTTGGGATGCGACCTTGTTGTACCAGTCCTGCCATGTGGGCGGGCAGTACTTTTTGGCTGCTGCAGGCGTAAGTGTGGAGCCGTAGTTGGCGCCCAAGTAGGCAACGTGGGCGGAAATGCCTTCGCTCCAGCTGCCAAAGCCGCGCCAGCCGCCGCCGCGGGCGCTCCAGCCCCAGGCGTTATACGAATTGGCACAATAGAGACCCTTGCTGCTCTCGATGCAGGCGATGGCGGGAGACCAGCGGGGGTCGACACCGGTGTTCCAGGCGGCCACGGCGAAGTTGTATCCCTGACCGGCCATGGGGGAGCCGGCGAGGTAGTTGTCGATACGGCTGGTCCACTCGTTGATAAACGAGTCGTAATCGGAGTTGCCGCTGTTGGAGTTATTCACCGTGGTGTTGATGGTGGTGTTGGTATTGGTGGCCTGACTGTTGGAGTTGTTGCCGCTCACGCCCTCGCCCGAAAGCTTCTCGGCAGCCGCGGCTTTGTCGGCCTCGAGCTTGGCCAGCTCGGCGGCGTTCTCCTGCTCGGCCTTTGCCTGAGCTTCGCTGCGGAGCTGCTGGGCCTGCGCCAGTGCCTCCTCGGCGGTTTTCTGCTCGGACTCGAGCTGGGACTTGGCCTGCTCAAGCTCGGTCTTGTTCTGCTCGAGCTCGGTCTGCATCTTGTTGAGCGCCTCGATCTCATCGACACTCGAGCTCGTAATCTGGTTGGTGTACTTGCAGGTCGTGATGAACTCGCCGAGGTTCTGCGCGTTGACCAGGAAGCTCACGATGGGGTTGGTGCCTTTCTGGTACTTATACAGATCGCGCATGGCGGAGCTTGCCTTGGCCTGCTGCTCAGGAAGCTCAGCTTCGATCTTTTCGATGCTCGCCTCGTTGGAGTCAATCTGATTTTGCAGATCATCGAGCTTGGTGCGGGCGTCGTTGTAGGCGCTCGTGGCGTCCTCGATCTTTTTCTGGGCGGCGGACAGCTGATCCTGCGTTGCCTGCGAGGCGGCATAGGCCGCGACGGGGGAGAGCATTGGCGTGGCCGTCAGCGCAACGGCGAGCGCGGCACTCGTGATAATGCGAGCCGGCTTCGACGCGATGAGCGCTACGGTGCGATGATTCGAATGCTGCATCCAGACCCTCTGCAATCAATCGTAGGTAATGGTTCGAAAGGTATTCTACTACTGCTTTCGACCTCAACTTGAACCTTAAAGGTTCCAAAGGGTCAAGTTGAACTTGAGGCTTTACCTTTGACCTGCAGGAATGATGAATTGTTGAGAAACCATAGAGTTCAACTTTAACGTTACGGACCGGTGTTTTGAGGCCTCTTTTTTGTCGCCCTGCACGTTTGACGTGGAGTTTTGCAAGATATTAATAGGTATCTTGCCCGCCTGTCATACAGCGGTGTGTTCTGTTGTCGTGCGGCGTTGCATGGATAGATACGGTGGATGTTTGGGAAGAGCTGCGCTGGCACGCTAGAATAAATCAGTTGCGCAAAGACCGCCCGTTGTTTGGGCTGTTCTAGATAGGAAGTTTCCATGGCATTGCAGTTTAAAGAGCGTGATTTTATTCCCGTGCTGCTCGGCGGCGACATCAACGCCTATTCGGTGGCGCGCGCCTTTTACGAGGAATACCAAGTTAAGAGCCTGGTCTTTGGCAAGTACCAGACCGGTCCGGCGTACCGCAGTCAGATTATCGATTACACGCCCAACGTGGATATCGATACCATGTCTGTAATGCTCAAGACCGTGAACGACGTGGCTCGCGCGCACGCTGACAAGACAATTGTCCTGATGGGCTGCGGTGACAACTATGTTGCCCTGGTTGCCCAGGCCAAGGATGCGGATAATCTGGCAGACAACGTCGTCGCCCCCTACGCCCCCTACAGCATGCTCGAGCAGTGCCAGAAGAAGGAGATCTTCTACGAGCTGTGCGAGAAGCATGGCGTGCCCTATCCGCACACGTTTACCTTTACCGCGCAAATGCTCAACGCCCAGGGCGAGGCTCCTGCCGAGGTGCTCGACCAGATTGATTTTCCGTACCCGATGATCCTTAAGCCCTCCGATGGCATCATGTGGTGGGAGCACGAGTTCGAGGGCCAGAAGAAGGCCTACGAGATCGCCGATCGCGCCGAGCTTGAGCAGGTCATTCGCGATTCTTACGCGAGCGGTTACACCGATGACCTGATTTTGCAGGATCGCGTGCCCGGTAACGATGAGTACATGCGCGTCCTTACCAGCTATTCCGATCGCAACGGCAAGGTACGTATGATGTGCTTGGGCCACGTGCTGCTCGAGGAGCATCAGCCTCACGGTGTCGGCAACCACGCCTGCATTATTACCGAGCCCAATGACGAGCTCATGGGCGGCGTGCGCAAACTGCTCGAGGACCTTCACTTTGTGGGTTATTCCAATTTTGACGTCAAGTACGATGAGCGCGACGGCTCGTTTAAGTTCTTTGACTTCAACACGCGACAGGGTCGTAGCAACTACTATGTCACCAACAGCGGGTTTAACGTGGCAAAGTACGTGGTGGACGAGTACGTCTATAACCGTCCGTTTGAGCCGGAGTTTGTGACGGCACGGGACGAGGCCCTGTGGATGGTTGTTCCCATGAGCGTGGTCGACAAGTACGTCAAGGACCCCGATCTGCGCGCGAAGGTGCATCGTCTGGCCAAGGAGGGCAAAGGCGCCGATCCTTCATTTATGAAGGGCGACTTTGTCTTTAATCGCTGGCTGCGCATGTGGCACACCAAGCTGCGTCACTTTAAGCTGTTCAAGACGTATTACAAATAGATGAGCGCGGCGCCCGTCCGGTATGCATCGGGCGGGCGCGGGTATGATACGCGCAATGGCGCGGGCATCGGCAAGGAGGCGGCGATGGAAAAGCTGGGAGTTATCGGCGGCATGGGCGCCGAGGCCACGTCGTATTACTACGACCAGGTGGTACGTCATACGGCAGCTACCTGCGATCAGGAGCATATCGACATGGTGGTCCTTTCCAAGTCGACCATGCCTGACCGTACGCTGGCCATTAAAACTGGCGATCACGACGAGCTTCTGGCGACCATGAAGGAGTGTGCCCAGGCGCTCGAGGCGCTGGGCTGCGCACATATCGCGATTCCCTGCAACACGTCCCATTACTTTTACGACCAGATCCAGTCGTTTACCAAGGTGCCGATTATCCATATGCCGCGCGAGTCGGTGCGCTATGCGCTTGCCGGCGCCGTGATGGGGGAGTGCGAGTTCGACCCCAATCTGAGCATGCCTGCCGAGCCGGTGCGCAAGATTGGCATCATGGGCACCGACGGCACGGTGGGCGCGGGTGTCTATGGTCGCGAGTGCGAGACTGCGGGCGTCGAGGTTGTCTATCCCAGCGAGAGGCGCCAGGCAGACGTGATGTCGCTCATTTACGACGATGTGAAGGCTGGACGCGAGCCCGATATGGATAAGTTCGATCGTGTGATGTGGGAGTTCGCCCGCTGCGGTTGCGACCGCGTAATCCTAGCTTGCACAGAGCTTTCGGTGCTTCAGAAGTATCGCGAAATGCCCGAGATTACCCTGGATGCCATGGATGTCTTGGTGCGTGAGTCCATCATCCGCAGCGGTGCGCCCTACCGCCTCTAGCCCTCGACCTGCCAAAAAGGGACAGGTTTTTTGGCAGGTTAGAACAAGAAGCCGAGGGCAATGAGGGCTATGCTAATGGCAAGCACGGCCATGTCCAGGCCTTTGATGGGGTAGCGCTTGTATGAGCTGGTGCGCGTGCGCAGATAAAAACCGCGCTGCTCGGCTGCCAGGGCCGTGGCGTCGGTCTTGCCCACGCTCGAGATGAGCAGCGGAACGCACAGTGGCAGCATGAGCTTGAGCTTCTTGATGGGGTTCTTGGTGTCGTACTCCACGCCGCGCGCGGTTTGCGCCTCCATGATGGCATTCATTTCCTGGCCGAACACCGGCACAAAGCGCAGGGCCGTCGTAAAGGTGAAGGCGTAGCGATAGGGCACGTGCAGCACCTCCACGCAGGCGTTGGCAAGGTCGTTGAGCTTGGTTACCATGAGCATCAGGATAAGCGGCAGTGCTACGCCCAGCAGGCGCAAGCACGCCTTCGACCCGGTGATAAGGCCCGTGTCGGTGATAAAGCCCCACACTACGTTGCCGTCGCGCATAAAGGCGAGCTGCAACACCAGCATGATCAGCGCCAGTGGAACCAATAGTTTGAGTAGCGAAAGCAGACGGTCGACGACGCCGGCGTAAGTGCCCAGCGCGAGCGTGAGCGCCATAAAGCCCAGCAGCGCTACGTAGGTATCGGATAGGAAAATGCCGATGATGATGGCGGCGGCAAGTCCCAGCTTGACGACGGGGTTTAGACGATGCAGCAGCGTGTCGCCCGGCATGTAGTCGATGACGTTAACCACGGCGGACCATCTCCTTGGTAATGCGAACGATGTCAGAAACCTCACTCACCTGAGCAAAGGCAGGCGAGACGGAGGACGCCAAGCGGCGGGAAAGCTCGATGACCTGAGGCGGCTCAACGTAGGCGCGCCGCATGAGCTCAATGTTCGAGAACAGCTCGTGAGTGCGGCCGCGGTCGAGGATGCGACCGTTTGCCATCACGACGATGCGCTCGGCAAAGTCCGAGACGACCTCCATGTCGTGGCAGACCATGACAACGGCACAGCCGCGCTCTGCCATGGTGCGTACCGTTTCCATGACGGTCATGCACTCGCGGTAGTCCAAGCCACTTGTGGGCTCGTCAAGCACCACGATCTTGGGCTCCACCACCACGACGGAGGCCAGCGCAACCATCTGACGCTGGCCGCGCGATAGCGAGAACGGCGCCTCGTCGGCGGGTAGGCCAAAGCGGTCGATGACGAGTTGGGCACGACGCAGGGCCTCGGCACGGTCCATGCCGGCGAGCTCTAGTCCAAACGCGACTTCGTCGAGCACGGTATCTTTGCAAATCTGGCGATCCGGGTTTTGGAAGAGGGTCGCCACCTCGCGGGCGATGCGGCTCGTCGGAACCGTGGCGGTGTCCAGGCCCGTGACGCGCACGCTGCCTGATGCCGGCTTGAGCAGGCCTGTGAGCAGCTTAGTGAGCGTGGTCTTGCCGGCTCCGTTTTGGCCGACGATGCCCACGAGTTCGCCGGGATAGAGCGTCAGGCTAAGGTCGCGTACGGCGGCTCCGCCATTGGGATAGGCAAACTCAACATGGTCGAAGGTGAGTACGGGTTCGGCGTCCTTGGCATGAGGACGCAACGACGGTGCATGCGGGGAACCGGCGGGCGCCTGGGCTTCGATAGCCGCGTGTGCGGGGTCGACGATGCCCGAAATCAGGCGCTCGGCCTCATCGACATCCAAGCAGGGGGTGCCGCTTACCAGGCCATCGGTTTCGAGGCTATTGAAGATACGCGTGACGCGAGGGCAGTCGACGCCGATGGCACGGAGCTCGTCGGTATGCGCGAAGACCTCGTGTGGCTCGCCCTGCAGCGCGATTTCGCCATGATTGAGCACGAGCACGCGGTTGCAGTACTCCGAAAGCAGGGCGACCTTTTGCTCAACGACGACGATGGTGATGCCGAGTGCACGGTTGGCCTCACGCAGGGTCTCGAAAACCAGCGTGGAGCTGGCGGGGTCGAGTGCCGCGGTGGGCTCGTCGAGAACCAAGACGCGCGGACGCATGGCGAGGATGGCGGCGATGGCCACTTTTTGCTTCTGTCCGCCCGAGAGGGTGGCGATCTCGCGGTCGCGCAGGTCGCTGATGCCGACGGTCTCGAGCGTTTCGCTCACGCGCTGCTCGATCTGGTCGTGGGGAACGCCAAAGTTCTCGAGGCCAAAGAGCATCTCGTCCTCGACGACCGAAGCGACCATCTGCGTGTCGATATCCTGCAGCACACTGCCGACGATTTGCGACACGTCGGTGAGCGAGGCCTCGCAGGTGTCGTGGCCGTCAACCATGACGGACCCAAAGAACGTGCCGGTGTAGTGGTGGGGCACGGCACCCGGCAGACAGGCGGCAAGCGTGGACTTGCCGGCGCCCGAGGGTCCGATGATGCCGATGAAATCTCCCTTGTTCACGCTGAGCGAGATGTGGCTGAGCGCCTGCTCGGTCTGCGTGCCATAGGAGAACGAGACATCGTCGACGTTGATGATCGTTTCCATGGATACCTTTCATAGTCATTGGGGACGTTCTTAAATGACCAGTCGTTTAAGAACGTCCCCAAAAGCTCGTTGTTTGGGACAGTCTTTGGTGGTGAAGCGCGGAGACGGCTTTACGAGGGGCCCAGGTTGGCGCGAAAGAGGAGCGAAGCGTACTTGGGTACGCGAGCGACGAATGAACGCCAAGATGGGGTGGCTCGTAAAGCCGAGCGGGTTAGTTGAGCCTAAGGGCCTTCTGGATGGGCAGGTAGAGGGCGCCGACCAGAATAGCGTTAAAGACGGCGGTCATGGCAACGACGGGCAGCATGGCGGCGGCGAGCTCGCCTACCACGCCTAGCATGGCCATCTTGATGACCATGAAGATGACGCCGGAGACAAATGTGGTCAGGAAGGTTGCGACAATGGCGATGGCGGGCTTGACCTGACCGTTCTTGCCAGCGGCGTTGACGATGCCGGCCATGAGCATGGCGGCGATGCCCTCGGCGGCAAAATCGACGAACGGCG
>CAJLAN010000063.1 GCA_905204635.1 uncultured Collinsella sp.
AGCTGCCCAGGTAGCACAGGCAGAAGAATTTATCGTTACAAAGCCGGAGGGCTATGAGTCACCGATCGCCCAGGGCGGAAGCAATGTTTCCGGTGGTCAGAAGCAGAGACTTTCCATTGCGAGAGCCATTGCCAAGAAACCGGAGATCTTTATCTTTGATGACAGCTTCTCAGCACTGGATTTCAAGACAGACAGTACATTACGTAAAGCACTGAAGGAGCATACAAAAGATACAACAACGATCATCGTTGCACAGCGTATCAGTACCATTCTCAATGCAGATAAGATCATTGTACTGGATGATGGCCGTATGGCAGGAATCGGAACACATAAAGAGCTTATGAAGAACTGTGAGGTATATCGTCAGATTGCCATGAGTCAGCTTTCAGAGGAGGAATTGGCATGAGTGAGCAGAGAAGACGAAAAGGGCCTATGGGAGGCCGTGGAATGCAGCCCACCGAAAAGGCCAAGGACTTTAAGGGCACCATGAGGCAGCTGCTCGGCTATATCGGCCAGCACAAGATTGCCGTGTTTGCCGCCGTCGCCTTTGCCGTGTGCTCGGTCATCTTTAACATTGTGGGACCCAAGGTGCTCGGCCAGGTTACGACCAAGCTGTTCGAAGGCCTGGTCGCCAAGGTCAACGGCACCGGCGACGTTGACTTTGACTGGATCGCCAAGACGCTCGGCTTTTTGCTCTGCCTGTATCTGGCGAGCTCTGTCTGCAGCCTGGTCCAGGGCTGGCTCATGACCGGCGTCACGCAAAAGATCTGCTACCGCATGCGCAAGGAAATCGCCGCCAAGATTGCCGTCGTGCCGATGAGTTACTTCAACGGCCACAGCAAGGGCGATGTGCTCAGCCGCATCACCAACGACGTCGATACGCTGGGCCAGTCGCTCAACCAGAGCGTGACACAGCTTATTACGTCCGTCACGCAGATTATCGGCGTGCTCGTCATGATGCTTTCGATCAGCCTGCCGCTCACCGGCGTCACCGTGCTCACGCTGCCGGCCGCCGCGATTATCTTGATGGTGATGATTCACTTCTCGCAGCCGTACTTCCGCGAGCAGCAGCAGGTTCTGGGCGCCGTCAACGGCATTATCGAGGAGGATTTTGCCGGCCAGAACGTCATTCAGGTGTTCGACCGCGCCGAAGCTTCGATCGAGGAGTTCGACCGTCAAAACGACCGCCTCTTTATTAGTGGCTGGCGTTCGCAGTTCCTGTCGGGCCTGATGATGCCGCTTATGAGCCTGGTGGGTAACATGGGCTACGTGGGCGTCGTCGTGGTGGGCGCGCAACTTGCGCTGACCGGCAATGCCACGCCCGGCGACATCCAGAGCTTTATCCAGTACGTGCGCAACTTTACGCAGCCGGTGCAGCAGCTGGGCAACGTGAGCAACACGATGCAGTCGATGGCTGCCGCTACCGAGCGCGTCTTTGAGTTCCTGGCCGCGCCCGAGGAGGAGCAGAAGGCCGACGCGCAGATTCCCGAGAAGCGCCCCGGCCACGTGGAGTTTGACCATGTGAAGTTTGGCTACACGCCCGACAAGACCATCATCCATGACTTCAGCTGCGAGGCGCAACCCGGCCAGACCATCGCCATCGTCGGTCCCACCGGCGCCGGCAAGACCACGCTCATTAAGCTGCTGCAGCGCTTCTACGACGTGGACGGCGGTTCGCTGCGTGTCGAGGGCGTCGACGTGCGCGACTGGGACCGCGCGGCGCTGCGCGGCGAGTTTGCCATGGTGCTGCAGGATACCTGGCTGTTTAACGGCACCATCCGCGAGAACATCCGCTACGGACGCCCCGATGCGAGCGATGCCGAGGTCGAAGCCGCCGCGCGCGCCGCACGTTGCGACCACTTTATCCATACGCTTGCCGGCGGTTATGACTTTATGATTAACGAGGAGGGCACTAACCTGTCGCAGGGTCAGCGCCAGCTCGTGACCATCGCCCGTGCCATTTTGGCCGACCGCCCGGCGCTGATTCTGGACGAGGCGACTTCCAACGTCGACACCCGCACCGAGGAGCTTATTCAGCGCGCCATGGATGCGCTGATGCAGGGCCGTACCAGCTTTGTCATCGCGCACCGCCTGTCCACGATCCGCAACGCCGACGTGATCTTGGTAATTCGCGACGGCGACATCGTCGAGAAGGGCACGCACGACGAGCTGCTCGCCCAGGGCGGCTTCTACGCCGACCTGTACAATTCGCAGTTCGACGAAGCGGCGTAAAAACCGGCGGCAAGCAGCAGCAATGCCAGGAAAACGGGGACACAGGACAACCTGTGCCCCCGTTTTTGCTCTGCGGCCCTCAAACCGTCTCCCCTGGGACCTGATTGGCAGCCCCTTCGAGGCCCCGTGGGCAAAAAATGGCAAATTTGAGTACTGTTACCTTTTTAGTAACAGCCAAAACAGCCCCAAATGCCGTTTTCACGGCTTACACGCGTCCCTAAATTGATCAAACAATCCTATAGCGAACTTATATGTGTTTACGTTAATGAACATATTATGCTGTTATGTCTATTATTTTGCGAAGGCAATATGATACTAGGTTAGCAACCGTACTCATATTTGGCATTTTTTGCCCACAGGGCGTTTCCTGGGGAAGCAACAACAGCCTTAGGCTCTCGCGCGACGCCACTCCCTCCCGGCATTCACCGACGTTTCCCCAGATAAAACCTGCCAAAATAAACCTGTCCCTTTTTGGCAGGTTTCAGGGTGGCAAGGACTTGCACTTTAGCGTGCGACAGCGGATAATGCCGAACACTCGACAATACGCTTATTGCTCTTTCTGTAGATTGAGGAGGCCCATATGGCCATGGAATTCAAACGCAGGCTGCCGATCCCCATGGAGATCCGCGAGGAAATGCCGCTTTCTGCCGAGCTTACCGCCAAAAAGCAGGCATTTGACGCCGAGGTCGCCAAAGTCTTTACCGGCGAGGACGCACGCAAAGTGCTCATCATCGGCCCGTGCTCTGCCGACCGCGAGGATTCAGTGCTTGAGTACATGAACCGACTGGCCAAGACCGCCGAGGAGGTCAAGGACAAGCTCATCATCATTCCGCGCGTCTATACCAATAAGCCGCGTACCAAGGGCACCGGCTACAAGGGACTGCTGCACAACCCCAACCCCGAGGCTCCCGACGACCTACTCGAGGGCGTCAAGGCCATCCGCCATATGCACCTGCGCGTTATTGAGGAAACGGGCTTCTTCACCGCCGACGAGATGCTCTATCCGTCAAACTACCAGTACCTCGTTGACCTGCTGAGCTATGTTGCCGTGGGCGCACGCTCGGTCGAGAACCAGGAGCATCGCCTGGTGTCGAGCGGCATTTCGGTACCCGTCGGCATGAAGAATCCCACTGCCGGCTCTACCACCGTTATGCTCAACTCCATTTACGCCGCGCAGGCGCACCAGAGCTTCATCTTCCGCAACTGGGAGGTCGAGTGCGACGGCAACCCGCTCGCACACGCCGTTATGCGTGGCTACATCGGTCTCGATGGGCGCACCTACCCCAACTACCACTACGAACACCTGGAACGCCTGGCCGAACGCTATACCGAGCATGCCGGCTATGCCAATCCGGCAGCGGTCATCGACTGCAACCACGACAACTCGGGCAAGCGTCCGCTGGAGCAGTATCGCATTTGCAAGGAGGTGCTCGACAGCTGCCGCCGCAACGAGTCCATCTCCAAGCTGGTCAAGGGCTTTATGATCGAGTCCTACCTGGAGGACGGCAACCAGCCGGTCGACGGCGGTGTCTTTGGCAAGTCGATCACCGACCCGTGCCTGGGCTGGGAAAAGACCGACTACCTCATCCACGAGATCGCGGAACGGATTTAATTACGCGGTTTTACCAAACCGCGTAACGGCTCGACGCTGCAAACCCGCCAGAGCGGCAATCTGCCTTTCAGCTTCGACGGCATGACCAAAAGGTCAATGCCGCCTCGCTTCAAGGCACCTTGCTCGCTCTGGCGGGTTTTCGCTGACGTTTTTCTACCTGCGTCGTTGCCAGAGCTGGCACTTGGAGACGCTCCTTTTGGGTAATCGTTGGGAACGTTCTTGTTTGACTAGTCGTTTAAGAACGTCCCCCAACGACTAGCCCTCGCGTATCGTATGCGAGCTGGGCTTCGGGGGCCAGGCGTGCCCTGTTAAACATGCCCTCGGGTCGCACGTTTCCCTTCGAATCGATCATACAAGCCCCCAATCTGGTCCGTTTCCCCAGATTGTGGGCCCGCACGCCCAAGCCGCACGGCCCGCCGTTCAGCTGAACCTACCTACCAAAAAGGGACAGGTTTATTTTGGCAGGTTTTATCTGGGCAAACGTCAACCGCCGCGGGGGAGTTGCCTCCCTTCGCGGCGGTCTTCTAGCAGAAAAACCAAGTGAGTAGGCTTTTTGCAGGAGGCCAAGCACGCCCTAAAACGCCACAGCTCTGACCTGCGGTTTTACCGATCATTTGTCGCGATGTGCTCGGCAAGTTCAAAAAAGTCTACTCACTTGCATCCGAGACGCACCGGATAGGCAAAAAACCGCCGCGAAAGGGCCCCTGGGTCCCTTCGCGGCGGTCATACGCCTCTGATTTTGCGACGGTTTTACCAGCTTGCTACTCGCTGTAACGGGTGGCTATGGCAGCTTGCACCATGCCAGCGCTCATGAGGTACGTCACCAGGAAGTAGCCTCCGTAGGCTGCCAGGAAGATTGCACAGGTGAGGCCCACGGTGCCGCCGATGCTCATATTTCCGAAAATGCTCACCAGCTCGATAATCACCTTGAGCGCCACAAAGGAGTGCGCCAGGCCCACTGCCAGCGGGAACAGGAAGAATACCGCTTGCTGCGCCATCACCGAATGGCGAATCTGGCGGTCGTCACAGCCGATCTGTGCCAGCACACGATAGCTGCGGCTGCCGTCGGCCACGTTGGAGAGTTGCTGGATCGACAGAATCGCCGCGCATGCAACGACCAATACAAAGCCGATGTAGATGGCTAGGTAGCTAATAAGACCGTTCATTTGCGCTGCTTGCGTGTACATCTCGGAGCGTGTGATGAAGGTTCCCCACGACCCCGGCTCCTTGCCGTCAACGAGCAGATTGTCGAGCACAGTGTATTTAATACTCTCGTCTGCCTCGGTCGTATCCATCCCCTGTTTGTAGTTAACGAGCAGGCTACTGGAATACGGCTGCAGATTAAGCTGGGACAACAGCTCGTCGGCAACGACGACGGTATCCGGATTACTGCCCATCGCCGAGTTGGCGATGGCCGCCGTATCTTCGTCCGACTTATCGGTTGCGGGCTTGAGCGTATGCCCGCCCAAGGTAAGGGCATGGCCGCCAGCCATATACTTGGTGTACAGGTCGACCAGCTCGCCGCCCATATCACACGTGAGCAGATACTGGTCGTGACCGATGTGCACCGGCTCCTCGCCCATCATCTGACGCAGTTTGTTGTACTGGCTCGCCGGCGTCACAAACAGACCCATCGTATCGGCATTGCTACCCCCGAACGCCTTGGGAAGCTTTTCGCCCATGGCCTTGCACATTTCACTTGGAGTCACCGAAGGATCCGAACCGCCAAGCGGGTAACTCAGATACGAATCGATCTGCACATGCTCACCGGCAACATCGGCAATATTGACCTTCTTGCCGGTCTCGTCGTTGTTGTCCGCCGACTTGCCCTTACGATCGCCGTGCCATGGATCGCCGTGCCATGCGGAGTACAAATCGACCGTACTATCGGCCAGCACCATGCGATCGGCTTCAGACGGATTGATGTACTCTTTGTAGTAGTCGAGCGTATCGGGCGTGTAATAGACATACGTCTGAGACACGTCTACAGGGTTATAGCGCTCCAGGTTTTCGTTCATCACGTTGGCAATCGACATACCGCACGTCACCGAGGTGATGGCCAAAAACAGGAGCATCGCGATGACGCCCATCGAAAAGCACACCGTGTTGACCTTGGCCGCAAGCTGGCGCACGGTAAACATGTTGAGGCCACGCCAATACACGCCGCGCAGACTCTGCAGCAGCTTAATGAGCATGCCCGAGAGTCCCCAGAACAGGGCAAAGGTGCCAACTGTAACCATAGCGGTCGTAATACCAAACTGGTTCATGGCCTCTTGCAGCTTGCTGTCCGTCGCGGTTAGCGGGAACCCATCACGTAGCAGACGGTAATAGGCCACGCCCACCAGCACCACGCCCACGGCAAAGATGGCAATCGCGATCCAGGGGTTGCGTGTCTTGATGCTCTCGTTGCGACGCTCGGCACCCATAAGCTCGATGAGTTTGGTACGACGCACGGCGCGGAGGTTCAGCAGTAGCGTGAGCACAAACATTACGAGCATGCAGACAAGGGTCAGATTGAACGCATGCATCGAGAAAAAGAAGTGGAAATTGGCGATCTGCGTCTTAAAGAGCGAGGCCGTAAAGAACGTCATGAGCTGGGAGAGTCCCACACCCAGCACAATGCCGGCGACAAAGGCCACCACCGAGACAATCACCGTCTCGAGCGCCATGATCGTGGCGACGCGCCCGCGCCCCATGCCGAGCACCTGGTACAGGCCAAACTCCTTTTTGCGGCGTTTCATGATGAAGTTATTGGCGTACACCATCAAAAAGGCCATGACACCGGCCAAAAAGTACGTCAGGTCGCCGAGCATGCTGCCCATTACCTGCGCCAAGCCCTTTTCATCGATTCCGGCGATGTCGACCTGCATCGAGATGGTGTTAAAGGCATAGAAGACCGTGACGCCCAGGGTGAGCGTCAAAAGGTAGACAAGGTAGTCGCGGCCGGCGCGGCGGACGTTGCCCCAAGCGAGTTTACAGAGCATCGGAGCCCTCACCGCCCATCATGGCAACGACCTCCATAATGCGGTCGAAGAACTCTCGGCGGTCGGTGTCGCCACGGCGCAGCTCGGTGAAGATCTTGCCGTCGCGAATGAACAGCACACGGCTCGTGTAGCTGGCGGCAAAGCTGTCGTGCGTGACCATGAGCACGGTGGCGCGTAGGCGGCGGTTAAGGGCCTCCAGGCTCTCGAGCAGCAGGCGAGCGCTCTTGGAATCGAGGGCGCCGGTGGGCTCGTCAGCCATGATCATGGTGGGGTCGGTGACGAGCGCGCGAGCAGCGGCAACGCGCTGCTGCTGACCGCCGGACATCTGGTAGGGATACTTGTCGAGCACCTGACTGATGGACAGGCGCGCTGCCACATCCTGCACGCGGGTCGAGATCTCTGCCGAGTTTGTGCGGGCGATGGTGAGCGGCAGGGCGATGTTCTCGCGTGCCGTGAGCGTATCGAGCAGGTTGGAGTCCTGGAAGATAAAGCCCAGCTCCTCGCGGCGGAACTGCGAGAGCTTAGCCTGCTTCATGCGTGTTACGTCCTGGCCGTTGATGCGGATGGTGCCGCTCGTGGCGCTATCGATGGTCGAGACGCAGTTGAGCAACGTCGACTTGCCCGAGCCCGAGGCGCCCATGATGCCAACAAATTCGCCGCGGTTGACGGTAAAGCTGGCGTCGTTGAGCGCACGGGTCACGTTGCCTAGCGCTCCGTATACCTTTTCGAGATGCGCGACCTCCAGTACCGGGGTCGCCATGTGCGTGGTTTGCATACCGAGTCCTTTCTTGCGATTAGTCTACGGCATCTATAGTCGCAAGAAGCCGAGTCGGCTACCATCGATATGGCTTACGCTTGCCTTACCGTTGTGTAAGGTAGGGGTAGCTAGCCTGCCACGTGTTGATGTTGAGAGAGGACTCCTGTTGAAGACTGTTCATGTTGCCGCTGGGATCATTCGCAAGGAAGGATCTGACGAGCTGCTTGCCGTGCAGCGCGGCTACGGCGACATGCAGGGACTTTGGGAGTTTCCCGGCGGCAAGCTCATGCGCGGCGAGACACCCGAAGACGCCGTACGCCGCGAGCTTATGGAAGAGCTGCAGGTAAAAGTCACCAACCTGCGCGATTTCTATACCGTTGAGTATGACTACCCCGATTTTCATCTCTCCATGGAGTGCTACTACTGCTCGCTCGCTGATAAATCCGATGAGCCCCAGAAGCACGACCGCCAGCTCGATATCCGCTGGATTCCGCGCACTTCGCTTGCCACGGTGGAATGGATGCC
>CAJLAN010000064.1 GCA_905204635.1 uncultured Collinsella sp.
GACGCAATAGCCCTGTAGCCACTGGAAGGCCGCCGCGCCCACCACGACAATCGCGAGCTTGGTAACGAGCGGCAGCAGCGCATCGAAGTCCACCTGCCCGGTGGCGACGATGAGGTCGATGCCCTCGCCGATGAGGATGGGCGTATAGAGTTGCAAGATCACCGAGATGGCGGCGCTCACAAACGACGCCGTAAACGAGGCGCGGTGCGGGCGAACATAGCCCAGCAGGCGGCGGGTCACCGCACCCACGGGATAGCGCTCGGGGTCGCCGGGCTGGCGCGGACCGTCGCCCAGGTCGTTGAGGTTATCGTTACCGGACACGTTGGCCGTCATCGTGGCGACCGAACCGGAAGAAGTGTACGGATTCATTTAGCAGCCCTCCTTTGCGCAGACGGATGCGGGGGCGATCGGGGTGGGCGCGGGCGCCGCCCTCCCCTGCTGGCCCTCGAGCTCCTCACGGCGCAGCTGCGACTGGCAAATCTCGCGGTAGAGCTGGCAGGTCGCGTACAGCTCGTCATGCGTGCCCAGGCCCGCGACCGAGCCGTGGTCGAGAACGCAGATCATATCGGCGTCGCGCACGGTCGAAACGCGCTGGCTCACGATGACGGTCGTCAGCGGCAGCCCGCCCTCGGCGGCACCGCGCACGCTGCGCTCGCGAATGGCATGGCGAAGCGCCGCGTCGGTCTTAAAATCGAGCGCCGAGGCGGAGTCGTCCATGATTAGGACCTGCGGAGAGCCCACCAGGGCGCGCGCGATGGTCAGGCGCTGGCGTTGGCCACCGCTAAAGTTCTTGCCGCCCGCCTCGACCGGGGCGTCGAGCCCCTGCGGCTTGTTGCGCACGAACTCGCTCGCCTGCGCCATGTCGAGCGCCGCCCAGAGCTCCTCGTCGGTTGCTGCCTCGTCGCGCCAGGTTAGGTTGCTGCGGATCGTGCCGCTCACCAGCGACGCGCGCTGCGGGACGGTCGCGACCACGTGGCGCAGTTGATCGAGTGGCCAAGCGCGCACGTCGGCGCCCATCACGCTCACGCTGCCGGTGCCTGCATCGTACAGGCGCGGGATAAGCGAGACGAGCGTGGACTTGCCGCTGCCCGTGCCGCCGATAATGCCGAGCGTTTTGCCCAGCGGCAGCTCCAGGGTCACATCGCTCACGGCATTTGCCGCGCCCGCGCCAAACGAAAAGCTCGCATGGCTCAAGCTCAGCGCGGGAACCGGAACAGCGCCACCCGCCAGTTCGCTCGGCTCGGGCAGCACGACCGGCTCGTTGTCCTCGTCGGTGATGCTCGGCTCGCAGTTGAGCACCTCGTTGATACGCGACGCGCTGGCGCTCGCCTTGGTAAAGACCACGACCAGGTTGGCAACGTACACGATGGAGGTCAGGGTCTGCGTCATGTAGTTCACAAACGCCATGACCTGGCCCTGCGTGAGTTCGCCCACGTTGACCTGGATGCCGCCCACCCACAGGATGGCGCACACGCCCAGGTTCATCACCAAAAACGTGACGGGGTTGAGAATCGACGAGAGCTTGCCCACCACGATGGCGGTATTGGCCTGGTCATCAGCGGCTTGGGCAAAGCGCTCGCGCTCGTGGTCCTCGCGCACAAAGGCGCGAACCACGCGAGCGCCCGAAAGGCCTTCGCGGCAGATAAGCGCGATGCGGTCGAGCTTTGCCTGCAGCTGCTTGTAGTACGGGATGCAGCGCGCCATGACAAACCAAAACACCAGGCCGATAGCGGGCGTGCAGATCAAAAAGATGATGCCGAGCTTAAGGTCGATGGCAAGGGCTGCGCACATAGAGCCCACCGCCAGGAAGGGCCAGCGGATGAGCATGCGCACGCCCAGCGCCACGGCAAGCTGCACCTGGTTGACATCGTTGGTGATGCGGGTGATAAGCGACGGCGTGCCAAAGCGATCGAGTTCGGCATAGCTCAGCTTATTGATGTGCTGGTAGAGCGCACCGCGAATGTCGGTGCCCATGCCCTGCGAGGTGAGCGCCGCCATCTTTTGGCAAACAAGCGTAAACGAGATGCCGATCACGGCCATGGCGCCAAGCACCATACCGTAGTGGACAACGGCGTTCACATCGTGCGCACCGATGCCCTTATCGATCATCTGGGCAATCACCAGCGGCGTCAGCAGGTCAAAGATCACTTCGATCAGCTTGCACGCAGGACCAATCACCATATACCGGCGAAACTTACCACCAAAACGCCTGAGCAGCTCAATCATGTATAGGCGCTCCCTATCATCATCCACATTCAATTCGAACCATGATAGTACCGCCACCCCAAAAGAAGCGTAAACAACTCGTCATTTCTAACGGGATTCAGTTTTCAGAGGGGTATACGCGCACACCCAGCCAGTGTCGGGTCAACTAGCATGGTATATTTACATTAGTGCTACCAAGTTAGTCGCCGACCCTTGAAATGAGGTGCCGAGATGAACGACATTCTCGCAAGAAGAGCAAGACGAGCAACCGTGGGCATCGCCCTTTCCGCGGCACTTGTCGCGGGAATCGCCCCCGCAACGGCGATCGCGGCAGAAACCAGTTCCCCCACCGGTGCAGTTGCCTTGCAGACGGAAGACGCGGCCGCCGCAAAAGAAAAAGCGTATGCAGCCATGCAGGAAGCGCTCAAAAACCTCGAGGCCGCAAAAGACGCCGCAAGTCCCGAGAAAATTGCGGAAATCGATGATGACATTGCCGCATTTCAAGAACTCTACGACATGGTGGTGGCGGAAGCCGCCAAACGGAGGGAACCCCTTCCCGCCATGCAAGCGAACGTCGATGCAGCCCAAGCCAAATACGATGAGGCCCACAACCGGACAAGCGGCCTTCAGGCAGAATTAGATAAGGCACTTGAAGTACTCGGCGGCGAGGAGCCCAGCACAGCTATTAAGGAGCATATTAAGCAGTTGCGCATGGAGATCATGACGGCAGAAAGGCGAGAAGAATCTTGTGAAGATGATCTTCACCGCTACCAACGCCGGCTCGAAAGCCAGGAAAAACAGGTTCAGTATTTCGAAAGTGAGGCAAAGGAAGCTAAAGCCCACATCGACGAGGACATAGCCAAGCGAAATGCGCTCCTCGGCGATTTGGAAAAGGCGCAAGCGGCCTATGACGACGCCTGCAAGGCATACGAAGAGGCAAAGGCCGCGGCAGACAAGGCCACCTCGCCCGAGATAACGAAACCGACCGAGACGACACCTCCCTCCGGCTCAACGCAACCCGCCGAGGCGACACCGCCCGTTGCCTCACCTGCAACCGGCAAAGACGCCCTACCAAGCTCCACCAAGCAGGCGAACTCGAGCAGCGGCAAGCAAGCAAATATGACCGCCGGCAAGCTCGCGAACACGGGCGACACAGCACCGAGCGCAATCGCACTCGCAGCAGTCGCCGCCGCAGGCCTCGGAATAACCGCCACAGCCACACGCCGCATCAAGAACTCAAAATAGATGCCAGAGCATTCTGCCTTCACCAATCCACAAGCCCAGAGACAAAAAGAGGCCCGTTTCCCCAACCTAGGGAAACGAGCCTCTTTAACTGCAAAAATTCAAGCAACAGCCCCGCCGCCTCTTGAACCACATAGCCATCAATGCCCAGACAACACCAGCAAGCCGCATTCCACAAGGGATAGATTTAAATTAGATAAACGCGCCTTTACGGATGATTTTTGGACGACGGGGCCCGGTCGGCGGCGAGGTGTTTGGTAGTCGAGCGATCCCGCAGGCGAAGCCGAGGACCAGCGAGACACCAAACACCTCGCCGCCGGCCGGGCCATGTCGCGGCACCAAAAAAGCGCCCGTGCGCTCGATGGATTCGGATGCCCGACAGAGGCTCCTTATGGCTGCTTCCTTCCGGACCTGACCAGATTCGGGAACTGTCGTCATCCGAACCCATCGAACGCGCTAGGCGCTCGGTATATCTTACCTGCTCCCGCCCGCCAGAGCAAGGTAGCTAATTTGGGACGGAGCTTTTTTGACTACTTTTGCAGCCCGATTGCCAGAGCAGCCAATGAGTAGTCAAAATAGTCCCATCCCAAAATGACCGGCTTGGCGCCGCACCACAGAAAGGACCCATCTACTACGTTTAGGCCACAGGGGTCGACCATAGCCGACTTTTTCGAAAATCGGCAAGCTTTCTACCTGCGGTTTTGTTTTTGTAAATTCCGGGATGGTCGAGGGTGGCCGGTTTAACGTAGTAGATGGCCACGTTTCGTGGCAGGCGGTCCGACCCAAGGCACAAGGCAGCCAACCTCGAATGGACATTCTCGAAGCTGCGGTGGAATACGGACTGAATTGGCACCTTAAAGGCAATAACACTCCGTATTTCACCGCAACTTATCGAGGGGATGGGTTTTAGAGGCGAGCGAGGTCGTAGGCTTGGGCGGCTGACTCACCGGCGAAGATGAGGTTGGTTGTGGCTTCTTGAGGATTGAGCGCCTGGTCGAGAGGCATGGGTTTGCGGCAGATCGGCAGTACCAAGTCGATACCTTGCTCATATACCGCGTTCAGGTTGTCAGCACGGCCGCCCACGACGGCGACCACCGGCTTGCCATATCGGGGAGCCACACCCACCGGCGCCTTACCGGCGGCGGACTGCTCGTCCATATTGCCCTCGCCTGTTATGACCAGGTCGACATCGCGCACGCGCTCGTCAAACCCCACGAGATCGAGCACCGTCTCTACACCCGAGCGCAGCTCCGCACCGAGCGCCAGCAACGCGGCGCCCAAGCCACCGGCAGCGCCCGCGCCGGGCACGCCGAGCACCGAGCCAAATGTCCGTGCGCCCTCGGGTGTGCGCAACAACCCCTGGGCTCGCGCCTCGAAAATTGCCGCATCGAGCAGGCGACCGTAGCCGACCATCCAGCCGTCGTATCTGCGCAGCGCCTCGACATCATCCGCCGGCAGGCCCTTCTGCCCGCCGAACACCGCCAGTGCGCCTCGACGCCCCACGAGCGGATTCTCGACATCGGAAAGCACAACGATACGAGCATCATCCAAAGCCTGCAGCGCGGGCGCCAGATCAACGCTCGCCACCTGCTCAAGGCCGGCAAGACCGGGGGCGACATCGCATCCCTGATCATCGACCACACGCGCGCCCAGCGCCTGCAGCATGCCGGCGCCACCATCGTTGGTGGCACTGCCGCCCAAACCAATATAGATAGTCTTTGCGCCCGCGCGAACCGAGCGAAGCATGAGCTCGCCCACGCCATAGGTCGAAGCCGCAAGCGCCGCCGATTCTGTACAGGGCGAGTACCCAATACCCGCCGCCTCGGCCATCTCGATGACCGCGGACTCGCGCTCGCCGTCCACCAGCATCCGGGCAGACGCGCGGTCGCCCAAGGGGCCTGCGACATCGCAGGTTGAGAGCTCACCGCCGCACGCGGCAACGGCATCGAGCGTCCCCTCACCGCCATCCGCCAGCGGCAATGTGCACACCTCGGCATCGGGCCAAACGCGGCGCACGCCTTCGGCAACCGCCGCCTCCGCCTGCGCACTCGAAACGCTGCCCTTAAAGAAGTCGATCGCCAGCAGCACACGGCGGGGCCGGCGGCACGCAGGACCAAAGTCAACCACCGTGCCAGCATCCTCACCGACACCTGCAAGCGCTGCGGCGTGAGCGGCGTGCGCTTCAAGATCAGCCCCACAACCGCAATCAGCGCCGCCCGCTCCGCGCAGACCGCCAAAATAGCTACTCAGCAGCTCACGGCATTCATCCGCCAGGACCCCGGCCGTCACGTTAAACCGATGATTCAGGCGCGAGTCGGCATTCAAATCGTATAGGGATCCCAGCGCGCCCGCCTTGGCATCGGCCGCGCCATACGCACAGCGTCCAACGCGCGCGTTAACCATAAGCCCCGCGCACATGCAGCAGGGCTCGAGCGTCACGTAGACCGTACAATCGGAAAGACGCCAGCGTCCAAGCGACTGAGCGGCGGCGCACAGGGCCGAAAACTCGGCATGCGCCGAAGGATCCTGGTCGAGCTCGCGGCGATTATGCGCCCGCGCGACAATCTCGCCGTCGCGCACCACTACGGCTCCGATGGGCACCTCGCCCACCGCAGCGGCGGCGCGCGCCTCCGCCAACGCCTCGCGCATGAACTTCTCGTCGATTTCGGTGATCGTCATCGTTCGCCTTCCCTGTTGCAAATCCAAAACGATGCTATCATTACGACTCACGGAGAGATGGCAGAGCGGTTGAATGCGGCGGTCTTGAAAACCGTTGAGCGCGAGAGCGTTCCGGGGGTTCGAATCCCCCTCTCTCCGCCACTCCTAGTGATGCACCGGTGTCATGGTCCGCTCAAACAGTGCATCGACCACGTCGGCTATCTCAGGTCGACGCTCAAGATCGTGGCCCGATTCCCACCATATCGTGAAAAGTCGAATAATACCGCCGGCGACAAACTCAGACGTCGTCTCGAGTGACACGGGGGCCAGGGCATCCTCGGCAAGCACGTTCATCACACGCTCGCGGATGGAGCGGGCAATGCGGTCGCAAATAACGTTGGTCAACATGCCCGACATGCTGCTTGCCAAAATGTTATCCATGAGCCGCTCGTGCGCCAGAATCAAATCCATGGCATCGTCCAAAATCGCGTGCCGAAGCGCGCGCACGTCCTCGGCAGATACCGCGCCGGCCTCATCGGGCTGTTTTTGCGGCAAGCCCGACATGAGCTCATCGATATAAAAGGCAAAGTAATCGTTCTTGTCGCGAAAGTGCTTGTAGAACGTCGTGCGGCGAATCATGGCGCGGTCGCACAGCATGGCAACCGTCAGGTCCTCAAAACGATGCTCCTCGAGAAGCTCGGTAAAGGCATCGAACAGGGCGCGGTAGGTTTTCTTGATGCGAAGGTCCACTGGTATCGCCATCCTCAGGGCAAAGACAACACTCGTCAATCTGTCGCATATCTTACACCTGTACCTCGCGCGCTTTGCCCCGGTGCCAACCCCGCCGAAAACACAACGCTTACCGGAAAGTTCGGCACGACAAAACGTTGCGGGTATACTAGTAGCGTTATACCAACGGCAGCTGGCGCATGCCGCCGCGGCCATTCGAAACGGAGACATCATGCTTCCCGTCATCATCGGCATCGTTGTTGTCATTGTGATTGCCTGCGCCATCGCCGGCATCTACAACAACATGGTCACCAAGCGTAACCGCATCGATAACGCCTGGCAGAACATCGATACGCAGCTGCAGCGTCGCAACGACCTGATCCCCAACCTGGTCGAGACCGTCAAGGGCTACGCCAAGCACGAGCAGGAGACGCTCTCCGCCGTGATCAGCGCGCGTAACACCGCCGTCAAGGCCACCACGCCCGAAGCCAAGATGGAAGCCGACAACGTGCTGACCGGTGCGCTGCGTCAGCTCTTCGCCGTAGCCGAGGCCTATCCCGATCTTAAGGCAAACACCAACTTTACGCAGCTGCAGGCATCGCTCGAGGATACCGAGAACAAGATTAGCTATGCACGCCAGAGCTACAACGATTGCGTGCTCAGCTACAACAACGCCATTCAGACGTTCCCGGCTGTCATCTTTGCCGGCATCTTCCAGTTTAAGGAGCGCCAGGGCTTCGAGGCCGCCGAAGCAGCCCGCCAGGCCCCGACCGTCAAGTTCTAGTAGTTTGACAGCGCATCCTTAATCGGCCAAATGCATAAACCGCCCCGTCGAATGCATACTTCGACGGGGCGGTTTCCTTTTTCGCGAAGGTCCCCCTCTAAGCGTCGTGCATTTTTAGGAGTATTCAACATAACCAAGAGCTTCGGGCGCCACGATAAATGCCAAAGACCGCGAATATCCCTGCAAATCAAACGCTGCCAGCCCATAACCCCGCCCATCATTCGTAGAAAACATCGAGAACTCCCGATTTTTTGCCCGAGATCGGTATGCAGGGACCTTCGACTGCAGAATACTCGCAAAAATGCACGTCGCCACCGCCCCCACATGGCGCGAAGCAAAGCAAAAGCGCAGCCTAAAAGGCCGCGCACCATCTTTATTCAGATTAATCATTGCCCGTTGTGACATCGCCGAACCCGCAGGGCAGAGAACAAGTTCCCTCCCGGCGCACTCCGCAGGACGCAAGAAGCCCTCGCCGCAC
>CAJLAN010000065.1 GCA_905204635.1 uncultured Collinsella sp.
GGCGCCAGCTGGCCAACGAGCATGCCGCGTCGACCATCATCGCGACCGCGACGATAAAGGCGGACAGCCGCACAATCAGCACCGGCAGATGGCCAAGCAGCCCCAGCAATGCCGGCTCCACTAAACGGCAAATGCACAACGCACCCAAGCCAAACGCGCAGGCCCAGTACAGACAGATGCGTCCGTGCAAGTTAAACGGCAGGTGCGAGTAATCCCAAAAGCGAGCGCCCGTTGTTTTTTCCAACAGCACGCCTACGCTGTACTCAATCACGCTGCATACGAGCGCTGCAGCGACAAACTGGCTCGAGGCATCCGGAATCCCGCGCAACAGCAGCCAACAGGCGATGCCGCCCGCGCCATAGATGGGGCAGCACGGGCCCAGCAAAAAGCCACTGTTGGCAAATCGTCCGTGATTGAGCATGGCGCATACTGTCGACTCCCATACCCAACCGCAAAACCCGTAAAAGGCAAACGAGAGCACCAGTGCCGAGAGTGGGCAGGCAGCAAGCGTCGCGCCGCCAAACGCCATATCAATCGCGGTTTCCACCGTCTACCCTCTCCTCTTTTCGCTCGATGCTTTACTCACGCTATCGTCCGTCTCGTCCTTGCGCGGCAGACGGCCGGCGCCCGCCTCGCGCAGCGCGCACCATTTATCCGCCAGGCACACAATCCACGCCTCGCGACACGTCGGCGGCACCGGCACCAGCGGAAACATATGCCGCACGATAATATTCCGCTCACGAGACGTCAGATCAAAATCTTCCTCCGCACGCGCCAGGGCAAAAAATGGATGACGAAATCCGTGCAGGCGATGGCTCGGATCGGGATCGTGCCAATCGTAGAGAAAGTAATCGTGTAACAGGGCTCCGCGCAACAACGAGGCGCGGTCGACCGAGACACCGACGCGGCCCAGGCGCTCGGCAAAGGACAGACTTGCCCGCGCCACTGAGGTCACATGCGCATACACCGTCACATCGCCATGCTGGATAAACTCGCGCGTCAGGTCCAAGCGGCCCGCCTGGGCCAGCTGGCGGGCGGCATAGTCGACCTCGTGCGCGATTTTTTCGGCACGAACGGCATCGGACATGCTGCCTCCTTTCAGCGACTCCCGGCGACAAGCCACGGCCTGTGCACAATCGATAAAAACATCATGGAACACATCAGTATGGCATCGGACAAAACGTTTTGCCCCGCCAGTTGGCGAATTACCGCGCCGCCGTCACATATCAAACGCCAAAATGTGCGAGACTGTTTTGTGCAATTGTGCCGGCCGAGGGAGCGCCGGCGCTCGATTCGCATGGAGTAACCCACAACGATGCTGCTTACGCAAACGACAACGCCCGAGGACGTCAAGGCTCTCGACCGCGCCGAGCTTCCGCTGCTCTGCGGCGAGATTCGCCAGGCAATCCTCGAAAGCTCCGCCGCCGTCGGCGGGCACGTTGCCCCCAACCTGGGCGTCGTTGAGCTTACGGTTGCGCTTCATCGCGTGTTTAACTCCCCCACCGACAAAATTGTCTTTGACGTTTCGCACCAGACCTACGCCCACAAGGCGCTGACGGGGCGCGCGTACACCTATATCGATCCGGAGCGTTATGGTGAGGCTTCTGGCTTTGCCAATCCCGACGAGTCCAAGCACGACCTGTTTGCCATGGGCCACACCTCCACATCGGTGAGCCTAGGCTGCGGCCTTGCCCACGCGCGCGACCTGGCGGGTGACGCGTACAACGTCATCACCATCATTGGCGACGGCTCGCTTTCGGGCGGCTTGGCGTTTGAGGGCTTTAACAATGCCGCCGAAATCGATGGCAACCTGATCATCATCGTCAACGATAACGACCAGTCCATCGCCGAAAACCACGGTGGCCTGTATCGCAATCTGGCCGAGCTGCGCGCCAGCAACGGCACCTGTGAGCGCAACGTTTTCCGCGCGATGGGGCTCGACTACCGCTATCTGGACACCGGTGACGATGTGTTGGCCCTGGTCGACGCGCTGCAGGGACTGCGCAATATCGATCATCCCATCGTGCTGCACATCTCCACCGCCAAGGGCAAGGGCTTTGAGCCGGCCCAGAGCGACCCCGAACGCTGGCACCACGTGGGTCCGTTTGACATGGCGACTGGGCGCAAGCTCTGCCCGGGCCATCCGAGCGAGCCTGCACCGCGCACCTATGCCGACATTACGGGCGAGGCGCTCAGCGCCGCCATCGAGCGCGATCCGCAGGTCGTGGGCATCACGGCCGCCACACCCTACATCATGGGCTTTACACCCGAGCTTCGCGCTGCCGCCGGCAAACAGTTCGTCGATGTGGGCATTGCCGAGGAGCACGCCGTGACCTTTGCCACCGCGCTTGCTCGCTCGGGCGCCAAGCCAGTCTTTGGTGTGTACGGCACGTTTTTGCAGCGCGCCTACGACGAGCTGTGGCACGACCTGTGCCTCAACGACGCCCCGGCGACTATCCTGGTATTTGGCGCGTCGATCTTTGGCACCACATCCGAGACGCATCTTTCGTTCTTTGATATTTCCATGCTGGGCGCTCTTCCCAACATGCGCTACTTGGCGCCGGCCTGCATGGAGGAATACCTGTCCATGCTGAGCTGGTCGCTCGACCACCGCGAGCATCCCGTGGCGATCCGCGTACCGGGCATTGGCCTGGTTAGCCGCCCCGATTTGGCGCCCGCCGAGGACACCGACTACAGCGCCGTTCGCTACAACGTGGTGCGCCAGGGCCGCGACGTTGCCGTGCTCGCGCTCGGCGATTTCTTTGAGCTAGGCGAGCGTGTGGCAAACCGCTTGGCCGCCGAGTACGGCATCGAGGCCACGCTCGTCAACCCTCGCTTTGCAACCGAGCTCGACCGCAAGTTCCTCGACAGCCTTGCCGCCGAGCATCGCGTTGTCGTCACCCTCGAGGACGGCATCTTGGACGGCGGCTGGGGCGAGCGCGTGGCGTGCTACCTGGCCTGCACGCCGTTGCGCACGCGCACCTTCGGCATCGCCAAGGGCTTCCCCGACCGCTACGACCCCAACGAGCTGCTCGCTCAGAACGGCATGACGGTCGAGAACATGGCCGCCGAAGCCGTAAGGCTACTCAACGAGTAAGAAAACCTCCGCAAGGGAAGCATCCCTGCGGAGGTTTTTATTTTCGCGACACGATTATCTCAATCTGTAACATCTAGGGCCCGAATTCCCGTCTAACTGTTACAGATCGAGACATTCGAATTCCCCTGAAGAGAAAATCTCGATCTGTAACAGTTGCTCGGCAAAAACGGCTGCAGATGTTACAGATTGAGACAAAGTAGCGAGACAGGCCACCACAACTGCAAGAACCACCACGAAGGTGCCTGTCCCTTTTTGGTAGGCAGAATTACCCATAAGACAAGTATGTTTCTGAGTTATTTCGTGTTGACCCATTTGAGCGGGATAGGGTATAACTCTACTCAACCGCTAGGGATTTTATTGAGAAAGGTGTTCTACTATGAGCAAGAACCTCTCCCAGCAGGTCGTTCTCGACCGCCGCGGCTTCGTTGCCGCCACCTTCGCAACCGTCGCCGGCCTTGGTCTTGCCGGCTGCTCCGACACCAGCGCCGAGGCCGACAAGGGTTCCGCCGCCGGCTCCTCAAAGGGCTCCGAGGATACCGAGGCTTCCACCACGCTCGATGCCAAGGCATTCGACAAGCTCGTCGACAACGGCCCCAAGGCCGATGACGACGCCATCGCTGCCAGCACCTGGGCCACGGCCGTCAAGGACGCCGGCGTCTTTAAGATCGGTGGCGTTCAGACCTCCACGCTCTTCTCCCTCCTCAACGAGAAAGACGGTCAGACCCGTGGCTTTGACGCCGGCATCGCACAGCTCCTGTCCAACTACATTCTGGGCGAGAACAAGGTCGAGATCACCCAGGTGACATCGGACACGCGCGAGTCCGTCCTGCAGAACGGCCAGGTCGACGCCGTCTTTGCCACCTACACCATCACCGACGAGCGCAAGAAACTCGTCTCCTTTGCCGGTCCCTACTACTACACCCAGCAGGCCATCCTGGTGCTCGCCGACAACGACGACATCAAGAGCGTCGACGACCTGGCCGACAAGAACGTCGCCGTCCAGTCCGGCTCCAACGGCCCCGCCATCCTGGAGGAGTTCGCCCCCAAGGCCAGCCAGCAGGAGTTCAAGACCGACGAGGAGGCCCGCCAGGCACTCCAGCAGGGCCGCGTTGACGCCTACGTCATCGATAACAACATGCAGCAGAGCGCCCTGGTCCGCGAGCCCGGTAAGTACAAGATCGCCGGCAAGCCCTTCGGCAGCAAGGAGCCCTACGGCATCGGTCTGCCGCTCGATTCCGACGGCGTCGCCTTTGTCAACGACTTCCTTAAGAAGATCGAGGACGACGGCACCTGGACCAAGCTGTGGCAGATCTGCATCGGCGACCGTACGGGCGACACCAATGTTCCCGAGCTGCCCGAGATCGGCGCCTAGGCAGCGAGCCTAGTAACGGCCGCTGCGAAACCATACGGAAACGCACGATGCGCTTTATTGCGCTAAACTGTTTCCTCAATGAGTTGTCGGGGCTTCCGTACACACGGGAGCCCCTTTCCTTATCGGCGGGAGGTCCGCATGAGTCTCTCCGAGCTCTGGTCGCTCTATGGCCAGAACTATATCGACGCGCTGCTAGCAACCTGGGGCATGACGCTTGAGTCGTTTGCCATCGCCATGGTGCTGGCCGTCGCCGTCACCGTGATGCGCGTGTCGCCGCTCAAGCCGCTGCGCGTCTTTGGCGACCTGTATGTCCAGGTCTTCCGTAACATCCCCGGCATCGCGCTGCTCATCATCGTCGTCTATGCGCTGCCGCCGCTCAAGGTTGTTCTGCCCTACCGCACCTGCGTTATCGTCGCCACGGTCCTTTTGGGCTCGGCCTTTGGTTCCGAGAACTTTATGAGTGGCATCAACACCGTCGGCGTCGGCCAGGTCGAAGCCGCACGTTCGCTGGGCATGAGCTTCAGCCGTATCCTCGCCAAGATCGTGATTCCGCAGGCGCTGCGTTCGAGTGTGTTGCCCATGACCAACCTCTTTATCGCCGTCATGCTCACCACTGCGCTCGGCAGTCAGGTGCCGCTTAAACCGCAGGAGCTCACCGGCGTGGTGAGCTATATCAACACGCGCTCGCTCGGCGGCGTCGCCGCGTTCTTTATCTCGGCGCTCGGCTACCTGGGCACTGCCTTTGTGGTGAGCCACATTGGCAATTACATCGATAAGAAGGTGAGGATCCTCCGATGAGCAAGCACTCCTCTTCTGCGCTCACCATGCGCGATGCGCTCTACGAGGCTCCCGGCCCCAAGATGCGCGCCAAGATTCGCATCGGCACCGCTATCTCGCTTGTTGCCGTCGCCGCGCTCGTCATCCTGGTACTGCAACGCTTTTATGTGACCGGTCAGCTTTCGGTCCACTATTGGTATTTCTTTACGCACCTCACCACCTGGAAGTTCCTGCTTGCCGGCTTTGAGGGCACCGTTAAAGTCGCACTCACCGCTGGCGCCATCGCGCTGGTGCTGGGCTTAGCCCTTATGCTCGGCCGCACCAGCGACATTAAGCCGCTGCAGCTGGTCTGCCGCGTGCTCACCGATTTCTTCCGCGGCGTGCCGAGCCTTCTGTTCATCTACTTCTTCTTTTTGGTGCTGCCCCAGTACAAGATCGCGCTGCCGTCGTTTTGGATGCTCACGCTTCCCGTCGCGCTCGCTGCAGCTGGCGTACTTGCCGAGATCTTCCGTGCCGGCGTCAACGCCGTGCCGCGCGGCCAGGTCGAGGCCGCCCAGGCACTCGGCCTCTCCAAAGCTAAAATCACCTTTAAAATCGTGTTGCCGCAGGCTATTCGGTTTATCATTCCGTCGTTGATTTCGCAGCTTGTAGTCGTAGTCAAAGACACCACCGTCGCCTACGTGGTGAGCTACCCCGACCTCATGCAAAACGCCCGCGTGCTCATTACCAACTACGACGCCCTCGTGTCGGTCTACCTGGTTATCGCGGTCATCTACATCCTCATCAACGTCGCGATTAACAAGGCCGCTGTCTACGTTTCGCACAAGACCGGCGCGACCATCATCCGCTAACGCTTTACCATTTCGAGTCATAAGGAGCCGAGCACCATGGCACAGAGCACCTCTTCCACCGGCAATCAGCCGCTGATCGAGCTCAGGCACGTCGATAAGCACTACGGCGATCTGCACGTTCTCAACGACATCAATCTCTCGGTCGACCGCGGCGAGGTCGTCGTTGTGATCGGACCCTCGGGCTCGGGCAAGTCGACCATGTGCCGAACCATCAATCGCCTGGAAACCATCGACTCAGGCGAGATCCTCATCGAGGGCGAGCCCCTGCCACAGGAAGGCAAGGATCTTGCCCGTATGCGTGCCGAGCTGGGCATGGTGTTTCAGCAGTTCAACCTGTTTGCACATATGACCGTACTGCAGAACGTCATGCTGGGACCGGTCGATGTGCTGGGCGTCTCCAAGGACGAGGCCCGCGAGCGCGCCATGGACCTGCTGGGCCGCGTGGGCGTTGCCGAGCAGGCCGATAAGGTGCCCGCACAGCTCTCGGGCGGCCAGCAGCAGCGCGTAGCCATCGCCCGCTCGCTTGCCATGCAACCCAAGGCCATGCTTTTTGACGAGCCCACGAGCGCCCTTGACCCCGAGATGATCAACGAGGTGCTCGAGGTCATGGTCCGTCTGGCCCAGCAGGGCATGACGATGATCGTCATTACGCACGAGATGAACTTTGCCCGCCGCGTAGCCGATCGCGTCGTCTTCATGGCCGACGGCCAGATCGTAGAAACCGGCACGCCCGACGAGTTCTTCGACCACCCCCAGACCAAGCGCGCCCAGGACTTCCTCAACTCCATCAAGGGCCACTAACCCAATTGCCACGCGGGCAAATTCATCACCAGCGTTTGTCCCGCGCCGCCCCTGTGCCATGTCCACCCGGATTCGAAAGCCGCACCCATGATCGGAACCCGCACCTCATCGTCCTACACCCCGCACGTCGACGTCGATCCCGCCGACCGCCCGCTTATCCTGGTAGCACCACGCTGGGAAGAAGCGAAGCCCTATTTGAGCGAGACACTCTCCCCCAACGAGGAAATCGCAAGTGTCTTTGTCGACGCCATTCTTGCCGCCGGCGGCCTGCCTTTGCAGATGTCCATTACCGAAAACGTCGATGTCATTCGTCATTACGTGGAAATCGCCGACGGAATCGCTATTCCCGGCGGCCCGGACGTCAACCCCAAGCGCTGGGGCGACGAGCGTCCTTACGACCCCACACTGTGCTGCGAGATTCGCGACCGTTTTGAGTTTAAGCTGGTTAACGAGGTGCTTCGCGCCAAGAAGCCGCTCTTTACCACCTGCCGCGGCACGCAGCTGCTCAACGTCGCCACCGGCGGCACCCTGTGCATGGACGTGCCGAGCCTGGGCGCTCGCGAGGGCCGCACGCAGTGGCGCCACACCCACGTGCTCAACGACCCCGTGCATCCCGTCGAGGTCGTGCCGGGCTCGCTGCTCGACCGCGCAGTTGGCGGCGCCAAGCTTATCCAGACCAACTCCGCACACCACTGCTGCGTCGATCGTCTGGGTAAAAGTACGCGCTTGGTCGCCAAGGCAACCGATGGCGTTCCCGAGTGCATCGAAGTCGAAGGCCAGCCGTTCTGCTTGGGTGTGCAATGGCATCCCGAGTACACCTGGCAGACGCTCGAGACCGACTTTAACCTGTGGAAGTCGTTTGTCGAGGCGGCGGCCAAGGTAAAGCAGGCCCGCTAGCTCGCGAACCGCACAGCAGATAAGGGCGCTCCGCCGGCCACATGGTCCGACGGAGCGCCCTTTTGCCTATACGCGGCCAGCATACAGTCCAAAGCTCGCAAGCTCTTATTCAGCCACCTCGCGCAGGGCCGACATCGTAGCCGCATATTGCCGCTGCAGCGCATGCATTCCCTCGCGAGCGCCGTCAACGGCATCGGCGCCGCGCAGCGCCTCGGTCACCACGACCGCCGGCTC
>CAJLAN010000066.1 GCA_905204635.1 uncultured Collinsella sp.
CGAAGGCCGCCGTGCTGCCGCCGAGGCGCTGCGTACCGGCTTTCCCGTCAAGTGCGCGCTCATCGCCGAGGGCGGGGAGCGCGATGCCGCTCTGTCTCGTCTGGTCGATGATCTCAACGCCGCGGGCGTCCGCATTAAGTATGTGCCGCGCGCGCAACTCGATGCGCTGTCGAGCCATGGCGCTCACCAGGGCATCGCGCTCGAGGTGGGCAACTTCCCCTACGCCGATGTTGCCGATATCCTCGACCGCGCGGGCGACGGTCCGGCGCTTGTCGTTGTGCTCGACCATGTGACCGACGACGGCAACTTTGGTGCCATCGTGCGCTCTGCCGAGGTCGTGGGCGCGGCCGGTGTCATCATTGCCAACAAGCGCGCCGCCGGTGTGACCGTTGGCAGCTACAAGACTTCTGCCGGCGCCGTCATGCATCTGCCTATCGCGCAGGTTCCCAATATCGCCCGTGCACTCGACGACCTCAAGGCCGCTGGCTTTTGGGTGGGCGGTGCCTCTGAGCACGCCGAAGGCAGTTGCTGGGATGCACCCTTCGAGGGCCGCGTGGCGCTCGTCATGGGCTCCGAGGGCGACGGCATCTCGCGCCTGGTGCTCGAGAAATGCGACTTTTTGACCAAGCTTCCCCAGCGCGGCATGACCGAGAGCCTCAATGTTGCCCAGGCGACCACGGCGCTGTGCTTTGAGTGGCTGCGCCGCAACGCCGGCGAGCTCATGGGGGAGGAGTAGCGCATGTCCAAAAAGAACCGTGCCAAGTCCAAGGCCAAGCGCTTTGGCGAGGGCTCGGCCAAGCCGATTGTTTCGGCCGCGACCTACGGCGTGGGCGGCAATGCGTTTGCGCAGGCCATCGCCGACCCGGTCTCGACGGTGCACTCCAACAAGCCCGAGCTGCTGGTGGTCGACGGTTACAACGTGATCCACTGCACGCCGCGCTACGAAAAGCTCGTGTACGACCATTCCGACGATCCGTATTCCAGCGACGTCCACGATATGGCGCGCACCGCCCTCATCAACGACGTCGCCGCCTTTGCTCAGGGCCGCTACGAGGCCGTAATCGTGTTTGACGGCGCGGGCAATATCTCCAACGAGCGCCCCAACCTGCCTGCTCGCGGCGTGCGTATCGAGTTTTCGCCGACGGGCGTATCGGCCGATACCGTGGTGCAAAAGCTCTGCATCGAGGCGCGCGAGGAAGGCCGCGCGTGCTCCGTGGTGTCGAGTGACGGCACGATCCAGGCCGTCGTCATGGGCAAGGGCGTCACGCGCATCTCGAGCCGTATGCTGGTGGACGAGATCAAACAGATCGATAACGACGTTCACGAGGCAGAGGAAGCTCCGCAGATCAAGATGACTCTGGGCAGCCGCCTGAGCCCCGATGCCCTGGCCAAGCTCAAGGCCCTTCGCGGGAGGTAGGGGAGTTGGCGGGGCAATGCTGCCTCGCTAACTCCATTCAGCGATGTCGATCATTCTTTCGAGGCGCCACGTTAGCGCCTCTTTTAGATAAGGCAGTCTCGCTGCTAGGGCATCGTTTTTAGACAGAATCTCGATTGCCTCGTCAACGAAGCCTTCGAGTTTGTCGCCGTCAAACCAGCCCATGTCCTCGACGAGCAACATTTGTTTGGCGGGGCTTGAATGAAACTGCGCGCTGGTAAAACTGTGCTCTCCTGCCCGAAGCTCCTCAAGAGAGATGTTGCACCAGAGCGATGACCCCGAATCGAAGATGGGGGCTGGTCTGCAGACCAGTGAGTTGACGTTTCGCACGAGGCCGAAGTTGCGCCAATGACGATCGTAGTTGGAGATGATGTCGTCACACACGATCATGCGGTCAAGGGCATCCTTGACGCCTGTTACCCCGAGTTCCTCGCAGTTTGCTACGTATCGCTCGTAGTCGGTTAGCCGTTCATCTGCGTTTGCGTGCTGGTTTACATAGAACGCGGGGACATACTCTTCTTCATCAGTTAAGAAGACATCGCATATGCTCAGGGCGGAAGTGCCCGTGCCCTCGAGCGAGTAAGGCACATAATCGCAGGCGTTTAGGATGCGACGGTGGAGCGCGGTCGCCACCAGCTCGTTATAAGGTTCCTGGTTTAGATGTGCACCTGCCTTGTGGAGGATTCGACGGTCATCCTCGCATGTCCAGTACTTTTGAAGATTGCCGTCCGAGGTGTTATCGGGCTTTGCGGCAGCTGCCTTGCCCTCTGGGGCGAAGGGCGCGATGCTGAGAGAGACGTCGTCAAAAGCATTATTGAAGAAATTGATATCTTCCCACGCGAGACCGGAGTCTTGGGGCCTGATCCAATACTGGTCGGATAAGGAGAGACCAAGATTTCGCTGTACGAGTTCATCGGGAACATCGACTGCGGCTTCTGCAAGCAGGGAGGCTAGCCCAATGCGTGCGAGCGGGATACCGCGGCCGCGCCACCAGATGCGGAAGGAGTCTAGCGATATGGGGCTATTAGGGCCAAATACTCCAATAGGGGCGTGGGCGTAATCGATGTCGGCACCGATGTGGGTAAAGTCTTTTCGCGATGTGCTGTAGACCAGCTGAGCGACTTCGTACGTGCGGTTCATGAGGGTGAACGCGATCTCGCTCTTACCGTGGCCGCGGCGGGGACGTCCCCCCGTTTTGGTCACAGAGCGGAGTCGCGTGTCGACGCTGTCTTTGTCGATGAGCCATACACCAGAAGCCTTGCGGGCCTCAAGTGCTCCGTTTTTTATGAGCTCCTGCACCCTGCGCGGAGTGATGCCGAGCAGCTCGGCGGCTTCTTTGGTAGTAAGCATCGCGAAACCCTTCGCCAGAACGAATAGTTCTATATATAGCAATTGTAATTAAAACTATTCGTTCTGGCGAATAGTTTTGAGATGTGGTCGGGTGAAGGGCCTGTTGCGCCTCGTCGGCAATTCCTTTATTCTTAATTGGCTTCGCGCGAAAGCGCCAAGTGTGCCAGTGTGGCGCAACGGTAGCGCAACTGATTTGTAATCAGTGGGTTGCAGGTTCGATTCCTGTCACTGGCTCCATGAGAGTTTCGGGCTCTGTCTCTATATGGGACAGGGCCCGTTTCTATTTAGGTGGTGCGCCATCGGGTTAGCGCCCATCCCGTTTTTGGTTTGTCTCGTCCTCCAGTTTGTCTAAATCTGTAACACCAAGACCGATATTTGGCATCTAACTGTTACAGATTGAGATGAAACTTAGGGTGTTTTAGGAATATCTTGATCTGTAACATGTAGAAGCGGAATAGGCCTCTTACTGTTACAGATCGAGACAAGGGCGGGTGCGGTCCTGGATGTCCTGCTCGAGCGTGGATTTCTGGACACGCGAGCGAAGAAAATCTCCCGACCGGAGAACGAGCGTGGATAATTAACTTGGATAGGGAGCTAAGGTAAACACCGATTGTCTATCGACGGCTTTAGAAACAACGACCCCGATTTCATTGTGGAATCGGGGTCGTTTGTGCCTCAGGAATCCGAATGGATTAATCGAGCTCCTAAGGGACTTCTTGGGTTCTTGCTAATGGTCTGCCGAGGATGTCCCCAATGCAAACAGCGGGCATCTACTCAATATAGCTGGGGTTCTTCTTGATGATTACGCGTGCAGCGATGAAAGAGACGACGATGGCGATGATGGCGACAACGCATGCCAGCACGAAGTTGCCCATGGACCCATCGGGAGCGATAAAGATGAGTGCCGAAAGAAGGCCGGGGCATGCTCCCGCAACATACTCTTTCAGGACAAAGATGCCTGCAGGGAGTCCAGCGCAGAGCGCGCCGATTGCCGTGCCGACAAGCAGGCGGGGACGCTCGATGAGGCAACCGTAGAACGCGGGCTCGGTTACGCCACAGAGTGCGGTAACGGCAACCGTGGTGACCATACCCTTCTTCTCCTTGTTTCCCTTCATGGCAGTTGCCAGGGCGAGGCTCGTGCCGCCAATGCAGAGGTTCGAGATGAATCCAAAGATAATGGGTGCCCAACCGAGCTGCGCCAGGCTCGTAACTTCGATTGCGATGTAAGCCTTATCGAGACCGAGCATGACGAAATAGGGGTTAAGGGCTGCCAGGATCGGAGTAGCGATAAATGCCACGTTGTCCATAAGCCACGTGACGGCATCACTCAGCGCGTAGCCCATCATGCTGCCGGCGGGGCCAAGGATAATCAGCTCGACGGGCACGACGATGATCATGGTGAGCAGCGGCTTCAAGAACAGTTTGGTAACGTCGGGAATGATCTTCTGAAGGCTGCGGTCGACAAAGTACATGAACACAACGCCCAGTACGATGGGCACTACCGTACTCGAATAGTCGTTCGTCGGGATGGGGATACCAAGAAAGTCGAGACCCTCGGCACCGCTAATGGACGAGCTGATCATGATCGCGCCCAGCAATGCGCCCATGATGGGCTGCATCTTCATGACGGCTGCGAGCTGATAACCAAGATAAACGGGCAAGAAGCTAAACGAAGCGCTAAAGATCGCCAACAGGACCTGGGCGGTTCCGCTATCGGTGCTTAATCCGCAATAATTGACCAGGAGATTCTTGATCGAAAGAATGAGTCCGCCAACGATGAGCGCCGGGACGATGGGCATGAATACCTGTGCAGAGACGTTCCCGAATTTCTCAATCAAGCCCATGGCGGTGTTACCGCTTTTAATGCCTTCTGCAAGGTCTTTGGCGGTTTGGGCATCGTCGGCAACCGTGCCACCGCCGACTTCGATTCCCGCGAAGTCGAGGAAGTCGTTGTAAGCCTCGGTGACGTTTGGGCCGATGATCACCTGAAGCTGGCCACCGCTGACTACTGCCCCGAGCGCCTGATCGGCCGATTTGGCGAGCTGGAGATCGATGATCGAGGTGTCTCGTGCGTCGATGCGAAGGCGTGTCGCACAATGAGTTACCGATGTAATGTTCTCTTTGCCGCCAACAGCCTTTAGGACTGTTTCGGACATTGCCTGATATTTCATCTCTTTCTCCTAACCTTCCTGCTCCTGATACTTCGAGATAAGGTCTCGGTACCAATACCAGCTCTTTTTGGGGGTGCGCTCCAGATTGTTCTCGAAGTCGATATGGACAAGTCCGTATCGTTTTTCGTAGCCGTTGATCCAGCTATACAGATCCATCGTCGACCAGAGGTAGTAACCCTCAACGCGCGCGCCGTCGCGCTTAGCCCTCATCATGTGCTCGATGAACTGGCCCAGAAGCTCGATGCGGTCATCATCGTGGATCATTCCGTCTGTGTCTGGTTGCTCATAGGCGCCATGTCCGTTTTCCGTAATAAAGATGCGGGGCGCGTCATAGCGCTCGTGGACATCCATGATGGTTGAATACATGCAACTTGGGAGTATTTCGCGGCCCCATTTATTGCGGGGAACATTGCTGTCGCGGGCGCTTTCAAACAAGGGCGCAATGCATTTTCCTTCGACCCTTTTGCTCGAACTGCCCTTATTGTTCGCCGAAACGGCAAGCTCTCCACCGTGCCAGTCGGTTACATACTCTCGGCAATACACGTTGAGTCCAATAAAATCGACTTTACCGTCTCTGAATTCTTTTACGTCATTTGGGGATCGATAGAGCGAGACGCCAAGTTTTTCAAGGATTTCGTCCATTTCTGGCGGCAGTTGACCCTGAAGCGCTGGTGCCAGAATCATGCGATTGGCGAAAAAGTCTGCGTATCGAAATACGTCATCAGGGTGCTCGGTTGCCGGGTCGAGTTCGACAACGCCGCCATCGTGGACGGCGCCGATGATGCCGTCGTAGCCCATTTGACGATATGCTCGGACTGCGAGTGCGCTTGCGCGCATCAGGTTGTACTGAAACTGCATGTACGACTGAACATCGAGCGATCGATTGGGGGGATAGTTGCCCAACATGTTTACGCAGTAGCTGTAGAAATGCGGCTCGTTAACGGTAGCCCAGATTTTGACGCGGTCTCCAAAGCGCTCAAAGCAAATCTTGGCGTATTTGCAGAACCACTCTGCCATGTCGTTGTTCAGCCATCCGCCTTTGCAAGCAAGCGTGAATGGCAGATCGTAATGGAACAGCGTAACGTTGGGCTCTATGCCATTTTCGAGGCAGCAATCAATGACCCGATTATAAAAATCGATACCCTCTTCATTCACTTCGCCGATACCCGTGGGGATGATTCGACTCCATGAAAGAGAGAAGCGATAGGTGTTTTGTCCGCCTTCTTTCATCATGCGGATATCTTCTTCATAGCGATGGTAGAAGTCGCAAGATACATCACCGTCAACATGGTTGATGTTCTTATTGCTTGTGTGGCTAAAGAAATCCCACTCACCAAGGCCTTTGCCGTCTTCGTTCCAGGCACCCTCGCACTGATAAGACGCCGTGGCGGAACCCCAGAGAAACGGCATGTTGTTCACGTTGCCCATGAATCCCCTTTCCATCACTCAAAACACGGTGGATACGTGTGGCGGAATTATGATTAAGATGACGTCAACTGATTTGAATCATAGGAGAACGACCAAAGCTGTTTGATTCAATAAATGAACCATGATTTCGAGGAGAGCGGAAAGAGGGATCACGTGAATATCAATGACTTCGATGTGCTCAATCGCATTAGCTCCATCATCAACAGCGAGTTTGGGTCAAACGATGCCGCCATCGCTCGATATCTCATCGCTCACATTAGGCGTTCGAGCGAAATCAATGTTGCCGCAATAACCCGCGATGCATTCGTGACTCGTTCCGCTGTTCGTCGTTTCTGCAATCGATTGGGCTACCAGTCTCTTAGCGATTTGAAAGAATCATTTACTCAGTCAGTCTTTCCAAGCGACTTAAGCCATCGAGAGGAGGAATTTGGCTACGAGGAGTACAGGGCAGAGCTCGACGTTCGCATGATCGAGATGTTCGCTGAGGTTGAAAGCGGCGTGTCCGATATCGCTATTAAGCATCTTGTCGACGAAATTGATGGCCATAAAAACGTTGAAATCTGGTGCACCAATAATGTGAGCGCCAATCTCGTACGATTTCAGCAGGAAATGTTTTATGCGGGCAAGATAGTTCGCATAGTTGCTGGGGCTAACGTCGCGGAATTGAAAAACATGGGAGACGCTTCGCAGTCATTGATAATTCTCGTATCGGTCTCCGGGCTATTTGCGTCACAGGCGCGTGAGTATCTTGATTGCCGTTCGGGCAGGAAGATTCTAATTACTGCGTTTAGCAACGATGACAAATCGAGGTCTTTTGACCGTGTATATCGTCTTGGTAATGCGGGAAACGGAATTGACCGACTCGGCGTTTATTCGAAATACGCCATGACTTATTTTTTCGACTTGCTATCGTCGTGTTACTTGAGTCGCTACCCCTGCACCAAGGGGGAGCCGCTCTATGGGTCTACTTTGGCCTGGCCCGAGTAGTTGCGGCTTTACAGTTCTCTCGCCTGGAGAATGAACGTGGATAATCTGCCACTTTGGCCTTAGAGCCGCGCTAAAAGTGGGAGATAATCCACGCTCGATCGTGGCGTGGAAGCCCCGATCTCGACCTATATATAGGTGCAAATAAGCTGGTATCGAAGTTCGATACTGAAGGTGTACTCCACTACAGCAAAGTGTTACCTTGGGAAACGTCACCTCAGTATCCAAAACCACCGTCCTTCATATCCAAACTCAATAAAACCGCAGGTCACGGCTATATAGATACGCCCGGCACCGTGTATCTAGAGGTTTTCGTTGACAGCCCCCAAGGTTGCATCGTATTATCTTTTTCGTTCGCGGGGGCGGCGGTCCAAAAGACCAAAGAACCTGCGGATACTTGAACGATTGGGAGTTTGCCCGAGTGGTTAATGGGGACGGGCTGTAAACCCGTTGGCTCTGCCTACATAGGTTCGAATCCTATAGCTCCCACCCGTCAAGTGCCTGTATAGCTCAGTCGGTAGAGCACTTCGTTGGTAACGAAGAGGTCACCAGTTCAAGTCTGGTTGCAGGCTCCATCCGGCGGTGTAGCTCAGTTGGTT
>CAJLAN010000067.1 GCA_905204635.1 uncultured Collinsella sp.
GCGTTTGCTTCATAGCGCTACCCCCTACTCGGTACGGGCAACCTGGTCGATGCGGTAGCCCTCAATGGTGTCGCCAGGCTTGATGTCCTGGAAGTTCTCCAGGCCAATACCGCCCTCGGAGCCGCTCTTGAGGCTCTTGGCCTCGTCCTTGTAGTGGCGCATCGAGGCGATTTTACCGTTGAAGACCACGATGCCGTCGCGCACCAGGCGCACGGAATCGGTCGCGGCGATCTCGCCCTCTTCGACGCGGACACCGGCGGCGATACCGACCTTGGGCACCTTGAAGGTGTCCAGAACGGTCGCGGAACCCGTGGAGACCTCGACCTCGGTGGGCTTGAGCATACCGATGCGGGCAGCGTCGAGGTCCTCGAGGCACTTGTAGATGACGTCGTAGCAACGGATCTCGACGCCCTCGCGCTCGGCGGCGGAGCGGGCCTTGCCGTCGGGACGGACGCCAAAGCCGATGATGATGGCGTTGGAGGCGTCGGCCAGGACGACGTCGGTCTCGTTGATGGCGCCAACGGCGGAGTGGATCGTGTTGATGCGAACCTCGGACTGATCCATCTTGTCGAGCGAGTCCTGAAGGGCCTCGATGGAACCCTGGACGTCGGCCTTGATGATCAGGTTGAGCTCCTTGACCTCGGCGTCGGCAATGGTCTCGAAGAGATTCTCGAGCGTGACGTGCTTGACGCGGCTCTGCTCCTCGATACGGGCCTTCAGCGAACGCTCGTCGGCCAGGGCGCGAGCCTCGCGCTCATCCTCGAAAACGCGGAACTCGTCGCCGGCGTTGGGCACGGACTGCAGGCCCAGAATCTCGACGGCGTCGGAGGGACCGGCCTCGGTGACGGCGCGGCCCTTGGGGTCGAGCATGGCGCGGACGCGGCCGTAGGTAAGGCCGGCGACCAGCGTATCGCCCACGTGCAGGGTACCGCGGGTCACGAGCACGGTAGCAACCGAGCCGCGGCCCTTGTCGAGCTTGGCCTCGAGGACGTTGCCGGAGGCAAAGGTGTCCGGGTTGGCCTTGAGCTCGAGCACGTCGGCCTGGAGCAGCACGGTCTCGAGCAGGTCGTCGATACCGATCTTCTGCTTGGCCGAAATGTTGACGAACATGTTCTGTCCGCCCCACTCCTCGGGGATGATGCCGTACTCGGTGAGCTCCTGGCGCACGCGGTCGGGGTTGGCGCCGGGCTTGTCGATCTTGTTCACGGCCACGACGATGGGCACCTCGGCGGCCTTGGCGTGGTTGATGGACTCGATGGTCTGCGGCATGACGCCGTCGTCGGCAGCCACGATCAGAATGACGATGTCGGTCACCTTGGCGCCGCGAGCACGCATGGCCGTAAAGGTCGCGTGGCCGGGGGTATCGATGAAGGTGATCTTGCGGTCGTTGATCATGACCTGCGAAGCACCGATGGCCTGCGTAATGCCGCCTGCCTCGCCGGCAGCGACGCCGGTGTGACGGATGGCGTCGAGCAGCGACGTCTTGCCGTGGTCGACGTGACCCATGACGGTGACGACCGGGGCGCGCGGCTTAAGGTCGGCGGGATCGTCGTAGAACGAGAAGGTGTTCTCCTCCTCGGGGGTGATGATCTTGATCTGGCGGCCAAGGTCGTCGGCAACGAGCTGGTCGGCGTCGTCGGACATGGCCCCCGTCATGTAGAGCGGCGTGCCCAACAGGAACAGGCGCTTGATGATGTCGTTGGCCGGAACGTCGAGCGCCTCGGCGAGCTCCTGGACCGTAACACCCTGGGAGACCTTGATGGCATCGAGCTCCTCGGGGTTCACGCCCTGGGCCAATGCCTCCTCTATCTTGCGCTCCTCCTGAGCCTTTGCAGCCTCGCGCTCACGCTTCTCCTTGCGCTTCTTACGACGACCGGTGGACTCGCGAGAGGCCTCCTCGACGGCGGCGCGGGCCTCCTCGAGCACCTTCTCGCGGCTGTACTCCTCGGCCTCGCGAGCCATGCGGCTGTAGTGGTCCTCTTCGTTGTTGTGGCCACCCTTGCGCTTTTTGCCCTTGCCCTGCTTGTCGGGGTTGGGGAAGTCCATGCCGGCAGCGACATTGTTGCTGGCGTTGGTGCGATGGCTATGCGGACGGCTCTCAGAGGCGTTGCGCTCGGAATTGTTATCGGAGGCGTTGCGGTCATTCCGACGCCCACCACGACGATCGTTATTGCCGCGACGGTTACCGCGCTCGGCGGCACGCTCGGCCTTGGCCTTGTTCTCGGCGTCCTTTTTCTCCTTGAGCACGGTCTCCTGCGCGGCAATCTGGTCGAGCAGCGAACGGAAACGCGACCCGGAGTCAGATGCGGGGACGGCGCGACGCTGAGCCTCGCGGGCAGCCTCTTCCTTTTCGCGGGCAAGGCGCTCCTGCTCGGCCTTCTTCTTGGCCTCGGCCTCGGCGCGGGCGGCCTCCTCGGCAGCCTGGGCCGCGGCGAACTGGCGGCGCTCCTCCTCGCGTGCCTTCTCGGCAGCGATGCGCTCGCGCTCGGCCTCGGCGGCACGTGCGGCCTCCTCGGCGGCAGCGGCCTGCTCCTCGGCCTGCTTGGCGGCCTCGACTTCCTGGGCGCGGGCCTCGATCACCGGGGCGAGCTGCTTGCGGACCATGGCGACGTAGGCGTCCTCCAGGGCGGAGGAAGCGGACTTAGCGGGAATCTTCATATCGGCGAGATGACCCATCAGTTCCTTGGAGGTCATGCCGAACTCTTTGGCCAGGGTGGACACACGGACTTTTGCCATATGACTTCACCTACCCTTTCTGGCACCTTGGTGCCTAGAGACTGAACGAGCGTGGGAGATGCGCCGGAACCTGTCCGGCGCGACCGCGCGCTAGATCAGGTCCTCCGCATCATCGAAGGCGTCGGTGTCGTGGACACCGCAGAAACGGGAGCCGGGACGGGCTTGGTTGCGGCACTGGACGCCGTCCTCGGACACGTACTCGCAGCGACGGACATCATCGTCCTCCTCGTCACCGATCAGGTCGGCAGCGGGCTCCTCGTGAACGGGGACGTTCTTGAGGATGTCGGCGGCAAGGGTCTCGGACTTGATGTCGATGTGCCAGCCGGTCAGGCGAGCGGCGAGGCGGGCGTTCTGGCCCTCCTTGCCGATGGCGAGCGAAAGCTGGTCGTCGGGCACGATGACGCCGGCATAGGCCTTCTCCTCGTCGATGAGGACGCGGGTGACCTTGGCGGGCGACAGTGCGTTGGCGACGTAAACGGCCGGATCGGCATCCCACAGGATGACGTCGACGCGCTCGCCGCGGAGCTCGCCCACGACGGCGCGGACACGGCTGCCCTTGGGGCCGACGCAGGCGCCCACGGGATCCAGGCGGTCGTCGAGCGAGTGGACGGCGACCTTGGAGCGCTGGCCGGGCTCGCGGGCAATCGACTTGATCTGGACGGTGCCCTCATAGATCTCGGGCACCTCCTGCTCAAACAGACGACGCATGAGCTCGGGGTGGGTGCGGGAGATGACGATCGGCGGACGGCTGTGCTCGCCGCGAACCGGCTGCAGGTTGGAGTTGGGATCGCGGACGTCGATGATCACGGCTTTGATGTGCTGGTTGTGCAGGTAGCGCTCGCCCATCGGACGCTCGTTACGCTCGTTCTCGTAACGGCGCTGGTCAAAATGCGGCAGCTCGGCCTCGACGCCATCGCGGATCTTGACGATGGTGAAGTCGGGCGTGGACTGCAGCACGGTACCGCTGATGAGGTCACCGATACGGCCGGAGAACTCCTCGTAGATCTGCTCACGAGCGGAGTTGCGCACGATGGCGTTGATCTCGGCCTTGGCGTGCTGGGCGGCGATGCGGCTCGTGTTCTTGGGGGTGACGTCGATCTCCTCGAACTCGGTGAAGTTGCCCTCCTCGTCCATGGAATCGTCGATCGGCTCCAGGCGGTAGACGTAAATCTTGCCGGTGGTGCGGTCGATGGTCACCTTGGCGCCCCACTCAAGATGCAGGATCTCGGCATAGCTCTTGGCGAGCGACTGCTCCAGGCGGTCGATCAGGTAGAGCTGGTCGATGTGCCTCTCCTGGCAAAGCTCCATCAGGGCGGACATCATGTCGGATGCTGCCATGTTAGTTTCCTTCCTTCGCGGGCTTGAAGTCATAGGTGGGCTTCAACTTGCACTTTTTAACATCAGAGAAATCGAGGGCGACGGACTCGCCGTCCTCGAGCTCGAGGGTCACGTTCGTCTCGGTCGCGGCGGCAATCTTGCCGGAGTACTTGCGACGGCCCTCGGTGGCAGTGGAGGTGAGCTCACAGTCCTCGCCCACAAAGCGGGCAAAGTCGCGCGGGCGGCGCAGCGGGCGCGCCATACCCGGGCTCGACACCTCGAGCGTATAGCTCGAAGAAATGGGGTCGAGCTCCTCGATCACGTCGCCGACCCACTTGGTATTGGCCGTGACGTCGTTGAGCGACAGGCTCTGACCCTCGGCACCCTCGATACGCACACGCACGCAGGGGGCCTTGGTGGCGCCCACGAGCTCAACGTCGACAATATCGACATCGTGCTGGGGAGCGACGGCCTCGAGCGCGTCGATGATCGCCTGCTCGGTCTTGGTCTTGACCATTGCGGCACCTCCATCCATACAAAAAAGAAGCGGGGCCGAAACCCCACTTCTTTCAATTACAACTTCATTTGCAAGCAAACTATACCAATACCTGCGAAAACGTGCAAGCACAACGCAAACCCGCAGGTCAGCGTGCCCACAGCATCTCCACAAAAATAGAACAATTGGACAAGATACCCCATTCGGCGCTCACCCAAAAGCCCCAAAACGGGCCATGCGTCCCACCCCGTAAGGCGAATCGGGCCCTATGGGCATTCCGCCCCTGGGCGTGCATCAGTCAGACTGCCCATAAGGGACACTCTGGAACAGATAAGTCGGACGCACGCATCGACCGCGCAGCCTTCCAGTTCCTCTACGGCAAGGAGGTACCATGAAACGCCTAGGCACCCTCTGCGCAACCGCGCTCGTCGTCGCTGCCTGCTCGTTCGCTCTGAGCGGCTGCAGCGACATCGATGGCAACACCGGACCATGCGAGCCGGACCTCGGCAGCACCAAAGCCATCGAGAAAACGACGCCTTCGGAGCGTTTCGACAAAATAGACGAAGATATAGTCGACCCCCAGGGCTTAGGTCCCGACCCTCAAGAACAGTTCCCCATCGACCTTGAGGCAGACGAGAACGTCCATGTCACCTGCGTGGGCAAGGACACGGATGGCTACGGCGACGCCGTTTTGGTCTTTGCGGTGACAAACAACACCGATGTCGACATGATGTTTGGCGATGTCGATGCTTATGCCTACGTCAACGGTGCCGTCCGCGACGTGAGGATGCGCCAGCCCGTCGCCGCAGGCGAAGAAGCGACCGCGATGCTCACCTTTGTAGGCACCTTCGACGACCCAAATTTTGACGTGAACAACGACCTCAACGACATCTACCTCAATATCTGGATGTTCGAGGAGCAGACGGGCAATGTCTACTTTAGGGACCTGGTACACATTCCGTAGAGGGTGACGCTCGGCACCAGCCATGCAGGGCATATAACGCAAAACGAGGGACGACCCAATCGGATCGCCCCTCATCTTTTATTCGTCAGCTATGCGTGCAGCGCTTACTTGACCACCAGGTTAACCAGCTTGCCAGGCACGCAGATGGCCTTGACGACCGTCTTGCCCTCGAGCCACTTGGCGACGGCAGCCTCGGCAGCAGCCTGCATCTCCTCGTTGGAGGCGTCGCGGGCAACGTCGATGCGGCCACGGACCTTGCCAAGCACCTGGACCACGATCTGCACCGTGTCCTCGATGGACTCGGCCAGGTCGAACTCGGGCCAGGCGGCGGTGTAGGCGTTGCCCTCACAGCCGAGTGCCTCATGCCACAGCTCGTCGGCCCAGAACGGGCAAATGGGGGCAAGGACGCTTACGATGTCCTTGGCCACGCCGTAGCACAGGGCCTTGTCGCGGTCAGCGCCCTCGGTGGCGTTGAGGTAGGCGCTCGCGGCGTTGACGAGTTCCATGACGGCCGAGATCGCGGTGTTGAACTGGCCGCGGTCGAAGTCCTCGGTGCACTTGGCAATGGTGCGATGACGCTCGCGATAGAGCTTCATCGCGACCTCGTCGAGCGCGGACTTGTCAAAGGCCACGTTGGCGTCGCCGGACTGGACGAGCTGCCACACGATACGCCAGGCGCGCTTAATGAAGCGATTAGCGCCCTCGACGGCCTTGGGATCCCAGTCGAAGTCCTTCTCGGGCGGGGCGATAAACAGGATCGCCAGACGCATGGTGTCGGCGCCGTAGGGCTCGATGACCGAGCTCGGGGGCACGACGTTTCCCTTGGACTTGGACATGGTGTCGCCGTTCTCGTCCTTGACCATGCCCTGGCACAGCAAGTTGGTAAAGGGCTCGTCCACGCTCAGCAGGCCCAGGTCGCGCAGCGCCTTGGTAAAGAAGCGACTGTAGAGCAGGTGCAGAATGGCATGCTCGATGCCGCCGATGTAGTTATCGACGGGCATCCAACGGTCGGCGGCCTCGCGGGAGAAGGGCAGCTCGGTGTTGTGCGGGTCGGTATAGCGCAGGTAATACCAGCTGGAGCAGGTGAAGGTGTCCATGGTATCGGTCTCGCGCTTGGCCGGGCGGCCGCAGACCGGGCAGGTGGTCTCGTAGAACTCCTTGCACTCGGCGAGGGTCTCGCCGGCACCCAGGTCCAGGTTCTCGGGCAGCGTCACCGGCAGCTGGTCCTCGGGCACGGGCACGATGCCGCAGTGCTCGCAGTGGATAGCCGGGATGGGGTTGCCCCAGTAGCGCTGGCGGCTGATGAGCCAGTCGCGCAGACGGAACTCGACTTTGCGACGACCGCAGCCCATGGCCTCGAGGTCGGCCACGATGGCAGCCTCGCCCTCGGAGTGCTTGCCGCCGCGCATGCCGGTGTACTTGCCGGACTGGACCAGCGTGCCCTCGGCAGCGTGGGCGCAATCCCAGTCGACGGTCTCGGCATGGAAGGTATCGATGGTCTCGCCGCTGGCCTCGACGGCAGCGCGGTCGTCATCGTCCAGAATGATCGGCACAATAGGCAGATCGTACTTGCGGGCGAACTCAAAGTCACGCTGGTCGCCGCAGGGAACGGCCATGACGGCGCCGGTGCCGTAGTCGGCAACGACATAATCGGCAACCCACACGGGGACCTTCTCGCCGTTGACGGGGTTCACCACATAGCGGCCGGTAAAGGCACCGTGCTTCTCGAGGGTGCCCTGGGCACGCTCGACGGCAGAGATATGCTTGGAGTCCTCGACGATCTTGGTGACGGCCTCCTCGTACTCCGTGCCCTCGACGAGCTCGTGCAGGCGCGCGTACTCAGGAGCCAGGACAAAGAAGGAGACACCAAAGAGCGTGTCGGCTCGCGTGGTGAAGACGGTGATCTTGCCCTCGTCGCCCTCGATGGGCTCGCCATCCTTGTCGCACAGGGTAAAGTCGACCTCGGCGCCCTCGGAGCGGCCGATCCAGTTGGCCTGCATCTGCTTGACGCGCTCGGGCCAGCCGGGGAGCTTCTCCAGGTCGTCGAGCAGCTCCTGGGAGTACTCGGTGATCTTGTAGTACCACTGCTCAAGGTCGCGCTTCTCGGGCTCAGTGCCGCAGCGCCAGCACTTGCCCTCGGTAACCTGCTCGTTGGCCAGAACGGTCTTGCAGTTGGGGCACCAGTTCACCGGGTTCTTCTTACGGTAGACCAGGCCCTTTTCCCACATCTTCTCAAAGATCCACTGACCCCAGCGGTAATAGTCGGGGCTGCAGGTCTTGACCATGCGATCCAGATCGTAGGAGAAGCCCATGCGCTTCATCGTGGCAAGCGCCTGATCCATGTTCTTATACGTCCAGGCGGCAGCCTGCGTATTGTGTTTGATGGCGGCGTTCTCGGCGGGCAGGCCA
>CAJLAN010000068.1 GCA_905204635.1 uncultured Collinsella sp.
CACCATTGTCGGCCTAATCCGCGGTCTTTCATGCAGCAGGGGCTCTCAATGTTTTATGTCCTGCTCATATCGTCTCTGCCGGCACCTGGGGACAGTCCTTGCGGGGCGTCCCCACAGCGCCTATGCCAGCTTGTCGATCTGCCCAATCTCCCAAAGCGGAATATTGACGAGCATGCCCTCGTCTCTATATGCCGCCAGGGAGCTCCTCACGCAACGCTCGAGTTTGAATTTTTCGCAGGCTATTTTCAGACTCTTCGCTTTAAGGTTCTCTGCTGCCTTGACCTCAAGCGGAAGCACGGTTCCCGCATGGTCGATGGCAAAGTCGGTTTCGGCATTGCCGGAGGTAGAGGACCAATACGCGGGAGTTTTGTCCTGGAGCAAAAGCTCCTGCGCGACGTATTGTTCGGTCAGCGAACCTTTGAACTCGGTAAAAACAGCGGATCCGTTAAGAACGATGGCCGGAGAGAGACCGGAGAGCGCTCCGAGGATGCCGGTGTCGATGCAGAACAGTTTGAAGCCCGAGAGGTCTTCATAGCTCGAGAGCGGCGCCTTTAGAGCGGAGACACGTGGCACCTTATGAACGATTCCGTAGTCCGTGAGCCACTGGAGGCTTTCCTCGAAATCGCGTGCGCGCGCTCCGGGACGAAGGGCGCCATAGACAAACTTCTTGTTCTCCTTTGCAAGCTGGCCGGGAAGGGATTTCCAAACCAACCTCATGCGCTCGACGATGCGGGCGGGTGCATGTTTGCCAAAATCGGATTCGTAAGCCTCGATGATTTGCTGCTGAAGCCTTCGGGCTTCGATGAAGTCGCGTGTCTCGGCGAAAGCGGAGACAACTTCGGGCATACCGCCGACAACAAGGTATTCCTTGAGCAAGCGCTCGAGCTTTTCGGTAACGTTTGCCAGAAGGTTCATGTCTGCGGCAAGGATGGCATCGGCGAGCGGGTTGCCGTCGACGGCACGAACGAACTCGGCAAACCCCATGGGACGCATGGTGAGCTGGTCGATTTTGCCGACGGGAAATGACTCGTTTTCGCGTCGGAGCGCGAGGCCCATATAGGAACCGGCTGCCACGATGTGGTATTCGGGTGCAAGTTCGTTGAAGTACTTGAGTGAGGTGATCCCGCGTGGCGCCTCTTGGATCTCGTCGAAGATGATGAGCGTGTCTGCCGGCGTTACGGTTTGGCCACGTAGGAGTTCTATCTGGGAGATGATGCGCTTGGGGTCGAGGTCCCCATCGAACAGCGAGCGTGTGCTCGGCTCGAGCATAAAGTCAAAACGAATGACGTTTCGATACTGCTGGCTTTCGCATTCGTTAAGAAGCCAAGTCTTTCCTGTCTGGCGGGCTCCCCTAAGCAAGAGAGGTTTGCGATTCGCCCTTGATTTCCAAGCGATAAGTTCACTCATAAGCTGTCGCTGCATATTGCCTCCCAACCCTCTCGGCTAGTATAAGGCCATTTGGTCGTTTCCATCGGAAAATGTGCGAGACAACCACGTTTTTCCATCGGAAAATGTGCGAGACAGCCACGTTTTTCCATCGGAAAATGTGTAAATACCAACCTAAGTTGCGGTGGAATAGTTCCTAAATGGGCTGATAAACTGCCAAAACAGGAACTATTCCACCGCAACTTAGAGCCCCGCCGGCGTGTAAAAGAAACGAGCCCGCATCCCTTGGGGACACGGGCTCGAAAGCTCCATATGGTAGGGGCGGTGGGACTCGAACCCACAATCCTTGCGGCGAGAGATTTTAAGTCTCCTGCGTATGCCAATTCCGCCACGCCCCCGTGAGACTAGAAGTCTAGCACAAGCCGTCCGTTACGCGTTGACGGCCATCGAGTGTTGGCCCGACTTCTCCAGGAACTCTTGGAACTTTTCCTCGTCGCCCTTGTTTTGATACTGCAGGGCCAGCAGGTACTCCAGTCGGCAGCGCTTGACCGGGTCGTCGCCGACATCCTCGAGCATGCGCTCCAGCTCGGGAATGTCGTTGTGGCGCTTGAGGATCATCGTGTCGTACATCAGCTGGCATTCGTGTGCGACTGCCTCGGCCTGACCGCCCTCAAAGCCCTTGATCTCATGCAGCAACTCCTTGGCCTTTTTGCGGTCCTCCTGGCCAACGTAGTAGTTAAAAGCTTTGATTACCAGGTCGACGCGCTGCATCTTGGGCAGGTTGAGTCCCAGTAGCAGGTCGAACATCTCGTCGGCGCGCTTATGGTCCTCGCGCAGCAGATAGGAGTTCAGGCGCAGGTAGTCGCGGTTGTAGCGCGGGTACAGCATGCTGGTGAGTTTGCCGTCGAGCAAACGATCGAACTCGTCCCACTGCTTGGCGGCCATCAATTGCTGCAGGCGTTTGAACGTGGTGCGTTTTTTGACGCTAAAGAACACCGACACGGCGATGCAGATGATAACGACGGCGGTCCAGAGGGTGCGGGAATCGGGCATTTCAGAGTCCTTAGTCGCTCTTAAAGCGAGCGGTATGACAACACGTACTAGATGTATTATACGCAGCGTGCAAGCAAACTGGCATAAAAGCTCATCGAGGCTGAGTGCCATCGCTCGCTGCGGTACACTTACCTAAAGTAAACCATGAAGGGAGACATTACCTATGAAGAAGATCGTTTTGGCTTGCGGTGCTGGCGCTGCTACTTCCACACTCGTTGCCCAGAAGGTCGCCACCTTGCTCGACGCCAACGGTTACGCCGACAAGTACGAGATCGTGCAGTGCGCCATCTCCGAGGCCAAGGACTACTGCGACGAGGGCGCCGACCTGCTGATCGCCACCACCGTTGCCCCCGAAGGCCTCACCTGCCCGTACGTGAGCGGCGTGCCCTTCATGACCGGCATGAACCGCGTCGCTGCCGAGAAGGCCGTTCTCGACGTCATGGCTCAGTAGGCACTGCCTGTATGAGTGAGCAGAACGTCAACCCGGTCGAGCTCTTTGGCATGCGCGTTGCCCATGTGGGCATTAACGCCGCCGACCCGGCAGACGCCCTGGAGATCGCGGAGCTGTTCTCGACGATGATGGGCCTGCCTGTTATCGAGACCCCGGTTTCGTACTTCAACGATTCGCTGGTCGAGGTCATGAAGCAGAACGGTCGTGGCACCAAAGGCCACATCGGCTTTGCCGTTAACGACATCGATGCAGCTGAGAAGTGGTTTGCCGAGCGCGGGCTCGAGGTCAACGAGGAGTCGCGCGCGCTGCTACCCGACGGTGGTACCAAGCTCGTGTACTTTAAGCGCGAGTTCGCCGGCTTCGCCGTGCACCTGTGCCGCGAGTAGCGCACAAGCTGTCATAGCTAGCAAAAAGGGATAGGGCTGCGTGGCCCTATCCCTTTATTTATGCCGAGGGGCTTCCTACCGCGGCAGGCGAATCGTAAAGCGGCTGCCGACGCCCTCGACCGAGGTCACGCCGATGACGCCGCCGTGGCTATCGACGATCCACTTGGCGATGGCGAGCCCCAGGCCCGAGCCCTGCGCTCCGGCATCGCGCGCGTTGTCGGCGCGGTAGAACCGCTCGAACGCGTGAGCTGCGGATTCCTGGTTCATGCCGATGCCCTCGTCCTCAACGCTTATGTCGATCGTGCCCGCGCCCGCATCCGGCGCTACGCCAAACGAGATGGGCGTGCCCGCGTCCGAATACTTGGCGGCGTTTTGCACGATCACGCGCAGAGCCTGCTTCACGAGCGCGACATCGACGGACGCGTCGCAGCGCGGGTCGCTGATAAGCGCAGCGTCAAAGGCCAGCCGATACGTGTGCCCGGCATCGATCATCTGCGATTCTTCGCAAACCTCGCCGACCAGTGCAGCCAGGTTGGTATGCGCACGCCGCAGGACCGTGCGCCCGGCATCGCCGCGCGCCAAAAACAGCAGCTGCTCCACGAGCTCCTGCATGTGCTCGCTTTCGGCCTTGAGGGACGCGATGGATTCCGCCAGCACGTCCGGGTCGTCTTTGCCCCAGCGGTCGAGCATGTTCACGTAGCCCTGAATCACCGCGATGGGCGTGCGCAGCTCGTGGCTTGCATCGTTGACAAAGCGCATCTGCTGCAGCTTGGCCTCTTGCATCTGGCGCAGCAGGCGGTTGAGTGCGACCTCGATGCTTGCCAGGTCGGCGTCGCCGGTGGTGACGCTCGGCGAGTCGACGCTCGCGCGCTCGATGGCTTGCTCCAGCGTTTCCATCTTGCCGCCGGAGAGCTGCATGCGGCCGAGCTCGTCCACGCGCAGGGCCAGGTCGTTGAGCGGCGCCATGGTGCGGCGCACACGGCGAGCGCCGCCGAGCATATCGAGCATGCTGATGACCTGCCAACCTACAACAACGATATAGAGGGGCCAAAGTGCGATGAGGTCCTGCGCGAGGGGGAAGGTCTTGGTGGTACGCGCAAGCTCGACGGTATAGGTGAGCGTTGTCAGGTCCCAGCCGCGCGCGGGCTTCAGCGACATGCCGCGAACGGTGGCGCCGGGGATCCATCCTGCGGTAAACGCGCTGTCGGGCAGTGTCTGGTTGTATCCATAGACGAGGATCGCCGCCGCAATCACCACCAGCAACAGATCGAGCCAGACGTAGCTCATCAGGCGGCGCCACATATAGCTCCAGTTGATGGCGCGGGCGATGGAGGTGACGCGCTTGGCCTCGGCGTTACGCGCGGCAGACATAGCCCACCCCGCGCACGGTCTGGATGATGCGGGCGCCGCCGGCGTCCTCGATCTTGGCGCGTAGATGCGCGATGTGCACGTCGACGTTGTTGGTGTCGCCCATGTATTCGTAGCCCAGCGCTTCGTGCGCGATGCGTTCGCGCGTGAGCACGGTCTCGGCATGCGCCATAAGCAGGGCGAGGACATCGAACTCGCGGGCCGTGAGCGCAATGGGCGAGCCGCCGACCGTGACTTCGCGGCGGTCGGGGTCGAGCGCAACCGAGCCCACGGCGAGCGTGGCGGGGGAGAGCGAGGCGGAAACCTGGGTCGAGTCACTGACCGGGGGCATCGCAGTGGCGCCGACACCCGTGCCGCCTGCCGCGCCCGTCCCGATGCCGCCAACGCCCGAAGCCGCCCGCACGGCCTCCGAGCGCTTCAACGCCACGCGGATCCGTGCGAACAGCTCCTCAATCGCAAACGGCTTGGTCAGGTAATCGTCGGCGCCGGCATCGAGCCCGGCCACCTTGTCCATCACGGCATCGCGCGCGGTGACCATTATCACCGGCACATCCTTGTGCTTGCGGACGCGCCGCAGGACCTCCATGCCGTTGAGCTGCGGCAACAGCACATCGAGCAGAATAAGATCGTAGTTGCGCTCCAGCGCCAGGTCCACGGCGGTGCGGCCATCGGCGGCGTGTTCCACCTGGTAGCCCTCGTGCTCCAGCTCGAGCGTCACAAAGCGGGCGATTTTCTCCTCGTCCTCTACGATCAGGATCCGTGCCATGCGTGCCCCCGTCTGCTATTACTTGTCGTCGTTCAGATTTTGCTTGATGTCGTCCGCGGCATCGGCGGCGTGATTCATAAGGTTGTTGATACTGCCGGGCACGTCGCCGTCGCTGTCGATGCGGTAGCGCATGCCAAAGAACAGGCCAATCAGCATCAGCCAAATCGTAGCGCCCCAGGCAAACAGGGCGATGATGGGGATCAGGATGGGGATGTTGAGGATGATTGCATCGCGGCGCGTGGCGATAAACTTGGTGTCCAGGCTCAGGCGGAAGAGCTTTTTGAGGTACTCCCATACGCTGTCCATCTTCTTGGAGAAGTCGGTCTTTTCGCTCGACTTCTCGTAGGCGGCCTGCGCGGCGACCATCTCGGCTGAGGGCTCATCGACTGGCGCGGACTCGGTGGCGGCGTGCGCCGACGTGGTCTGCGTCTTGCCCTGCGACTCGAGCCAAATGATGGCGTCCAAAACGTTGCCGTCGGCGGCGTCGAGCGCGGCCTTGGCATCGGTGTAGCTCACGTTGCACTTGGTGCGGATGGTTTCAACTTTTTCGAGGTCGTCCATGACCTGTCCTTTCGTTCGATGGGCGCGACGCCGGGCGATTTGCCCGGGCGCGAGCGTTGCGTTCGGCGGTCTGCGTTGCGCGGCGCCGCCCCGCCCTTGGTCGAACTCTATAGTGCAGGTTATAGATTAAGCGATTCTTGAGCCAAGATTAACGTTGGATGAGTTTTTGGGTAGCGGTGGGAAAAGTATTAGACCTCGATAGCGGGGGATGTGGTGCCGGTGCAAAACGGCGTCAAAGGTTGGTCGAGCAGGCGGTTTCTCCATTGATGTCCGCACAGCATGTGACACTTACCCTGCCGCCCCGCTCTGTCGCGGCGGCATGTATCTGAACAACGACCCTCTAAGGAGTTCGATATTGATGAGTGACAACACCAAGCATCTCGCAAAGAAGTGCGTCAAGGACGCGTGGCCGTGCCTCGCGTTGCGCCTTGCCGGCACAGCGGTTGCGCTGCTGGCTGTTCTGGGGCCATTCGACGTGCTCCGAAGTGCTAGCTCTCTGCACGTTTGCATGGCCCTTGCCGGCGCCATGATGACCGGTGGCGCGCTCGATTTGATCTTTTGGGTGCTCGACCCGTTTGGATGGAAGAACGAGGGGTAAGCCCTAAGGGATGGAAGGGCTGGAACGGTTGGCTTAGTGATCGTGCAGAATGTGGGCTAGCGACTTACAGGGAAGTGGTAATCCGATGACGGTCTATGTGACGGGCGATATTCACGGCGGCCTCGACATGCAAAAGCTGCGCGACTGGGATCTTGGGGATAGTTTGACGAGCGACGACTATCTGATTGTCGCGGGCGACTTTGGCTTTCCGTGGGATTTCTCTGCCGAGGAATGTGCCGATATCGCCTGGCTGGAGTCGCGCCCCTATACCGTGCTGTTCGTCGACGGCAACCACGAACGTTTCGATCACTGGGCGGAGCGCCCCATGGAGTTGTGGCACGGCGGGCTGACGCAGCGCCTGTCGGATACCTCTCCCATACGGCGCCTGACGCGCGGCGAGGTTTTTGAGCTTGATGGCTCAACGATCTTTACCATGGGCGGCGCCACGAGCGTGGACAAGGAATACCGCATTCCGTATTCCAGCTGGTGGCCGCAGGAGTTGCCGGACGAGCGCAACTTTGAGGAGGCGCGGACAAAGCTCGACAGCGTGGGCTGGAAGGTCGACTACGTGATCACCCACACCTGCTCCACGCGTATGTTGTCGCCCACGCTCTATCCGGCGCCCGGCTGGAATTATCCCGATGTCGATCGACTCACCACGTTTTTTGACGAGCTGGAGGACCGTCTGGACTACAAGCGCTGGTACTACGGGCATTTTCATCGGGATGTCAACCCGGCCGAGCGCCATACCGTGCTCTACGACTGCATCGTTCGCCTGGGCGACGAACTCCAGCCCTGGGATGTTGCGTAGCGGCAAGGCGTTTGGCTACTCGGCCGTTACAGTGATGTTCTCCCGATGCGCGCGGATGACGTCCCAGCTAAAGTGCTCGACCAGCTGCTCGGCGGTACGCGGCGTGGTGTCCGGCGCGATGCCTGTTTGCCCGGCGAGCCATCCCAACAGCGCCTCGGGTGTGCCAAAGCGGGTGCGGAGCTCGCCCAGGTCTAGGTCGCGGTCGCGCTTGGAAAGGCGGCGGCCGTCCGGTGACATGAGCAGCGGAATATGTGCGTAGTGCGGTGTGGGCAGTCCCAGCAGATGCTGCAGGTAGATCTGGCGCGGCGTGGAGCCCAGCAGGTCGCATCCGCGCACGACCTCGGTGACGCCCATGGCAGCGTCGTCGACTACCACGGCTAGCTGGTAGGCAAAAACGCCGTCGCTGCGGCGCACCAAAAAGTCGCCGCACTCGGTGGCGAGTGCCTCGCATTGGGCTCCGTACGTGCGGTCAACG